>CAJAPL010000158.1 GCA_903943625.1 uncultured bacterium | reverse complement strand
TATTCAAGGATAAAAAAATGATTATTAATATTAGACGGCGATATTATAGAAACCACCGATCCCAAAGATTTTTCACAAAAACAGCGATGAGTATATCAAGAAAAAACCAACACAGTAAAATTATTTGATACTCAAAAAAGAAATCAGGATTTTTTTTATTATCCAAAAGATTTTCAAAAAGAAATCCCTTTTGATAAAGAAACAATGGTTGTAACGGCGCCAGTTATATGATATAACTTACTATTGGCACAGCCACTAACTGCTGCGGGGGTCAGAGAAAAAAGTTTTTTGGATTCACAATGATTGACAACTAAGAGCTTAAACCTTTGTATGGAATATAAAATATTTGGCATCAGGAGACCTATCTGGGTCTTGCCACAAAAAGTAAAAATAAGTCATCAAGGAGATGATATTTTATTAAATTTCTGACTGCCATCGTGATCTTATGCGAGTATTATGATAGAGGAGTTGCAAAGCGTGGTTTGAATACACATCTCTTTCGAGGACTAGAAATTATCTCTTATTTTCACATCCCTCTAAATCTAGTATGTTGACTAGGTCATTTTTGAGGAGGTCTAGAGCCTCTTTCTGGCCTAGAATTCCCAAATTTTCTTCATTCAAATTTCCCTTGTTCATCTCTGCGAGAATTGTTTCAAGAGAAGCTATTCCTTTGATCAGGGCCTCCAAACTTTTTTTCTCCAAACCTACTTCCTTCGCCACGTACGAAGCTACGTGATTGTGATTCTTCAGAGCGATAATTTCATCAAGGAAATTTATTTTTTTCTGGTCTTTGGTCGCCATATTTTTTATCTTCAGATCTATTGGTCCCTTGGGGTCTTTTATAAGACGTCTTTCATCATAAAAATACAGCCGGTTTTGCCGCTTTACCAGTTTTATCTGTGGATTTATTTAAGCGGATATGCCCATATTGTCACTTATCTGAAACCATAAGATGATCAGATTTTTTAACTCTTGTTCTATTGGCTTTTTCTATATCCGCGAGAAATTTTTGTTCTTCTGGAGATACCAGCATGATTGCCTTGCCAAATGCTCAAGCTCTTCCGGTTCTGCCTATTCTATGTATATAGCTTTCGGTCTCTTTGGGCACGTCAAAATTTATCACAAGTCCTACATTATCCATATTGAGCCCTCTTGCGGCCACATCAGTAGTTACCAGCACTCTAATTACTCATTCTTTAAAACTTTTTAAAGTAAACATCCTTTTACTCTGACTCATGTCTCCATTTAGCATTCCAGCTTTGTATCAAGATTTTTCTACTATATCACGGATTGTTTTTGTATTCCTTTTTGTCTGTGTAAATACAAGGACCTTATCGTTTGAATGACTTTTAATTAGATTGATTAGATTACTAAGTTTATCCTCATGATTTACGCTCATATAACTATGATTGATTTTATCAACAGTGACAGCTTCTCAGATCTTTATAAATTCATATTCATTTACATGTTCTTTTATAATCGATTTAATATCATTATTTATAGTCGCACTAAAAGTATAAGTCTGTTGAATATGCTGCATCTGTGCTCGGATTTTTTTTATATCACGGACAAATCCCATATCGAGCATCCTATCCACTTCGTCCAAGATAAAAAAATTAACTGTACTGATATCTATAACTTTTTGATTCATAAAATCCATTAGCCTACCCGGTGTCGCGACTACAATACTTGGTCATCTGAGGAGTAGTTTTTTTTGAGTTACGAGACTCGCTCAGCCATAAATACATGCAGCGTTTACTCTATAATATTTAGTCAATGCAAAAATCTCATCACCAATCTGATTCACTAGTTCTCTAGTGGGAGCAAGGATAAGTGCTTGTAGTCACTTGGTATTTGTATCTACCCTTTGGAGTAATGGTATTAAAAAAGCTGCTGTTTTACCAGTTCATGTCTGAGATTGTCAGACAATATTTTTTCAAGACAAAGCAATATCTATAACTTGTTTCTGTATGTCAGTGGCCTCATTATACTTCATCTCTACCAAAGCTTTTAGTATTCAGGCTTTTAAATTAAAATCTTTAAATAACATAATATGTATGAAATAATAAAATTAATCAGACCCCAATTATAATAATTAAGAAGTCAATTAACAGGTGTATTTTTGATGGGGCTATCAGAAACATTGATTTGTATCAACCTTCTATTCAAAAAAAAACTGAATCTCCATCCAGCTTTTATTTTAAATTTTTCATATCGTTTTCTAATCTTTATCAGATTTGAAATAATATCCCATTACAAATCATAGCGGAGCTCATATAATAGATCCAACCAAAGTTAATAGTGAATCCAATTTTATAAATAATTCTGTATCTTGAGTAATATAATAAAATAAAATATTATATCCGATAGTCACGATTATACTTCCAAATATTGCAACAAAAAATCACCATACAAAAATTTTTCAGATTTTACCTCTTGTTTGATCATTAAATTTTACTGAGTCAAAATTGTCTCACTCATCAGTAACCTTCTTTTCCAATGTATCAAAGCTTTGTTTTAAATCTTGATCTGGCATTTTTTATTGTTTAAATGTAAATTGAATTAATCTCTTATAAGAATCAAACAACAGATTAGTCTGATCCAATAAACTCTTTATACTACGATTGATGTTCTGCAATGTTCTCTCAAGATCCTGTGCCACGAGTTTATTAAATTCTTGTTTTTGTAGTTGTTCGACTATTCTTTTTATATCATCAGATTCTTCAATCAGATTTTTTATCGTCTCTATATTTTTTTGTATAGAGCTTCTTATATTGTTGTTTTGTAAAACGATTTCTTTCTTATCCATTTTGATTAAAGTCTGATAAATGTTCTTGTTGACTAATTTTACTTCGCGCCTACGCCTTTTTTGGTTCTTCAAGTTTAACAAATTCATTTACGTTGTCAGTTGCTTTTTGAACTGTCTTTTGAGCCTCATTTACGGCCTTTTCTCATACTTTACCAGCTGTTTCTAGCCCTTTACTTACAACATTTGTTGCTGATCCCAAGGCTTTTTCTCATACAGTCCCAGCTGTATCTAGTCATTTATTTACAACGTTTGTAGCTTCTCATACAGCTTTATTTCACAAGTTTTCGACTGTATTTCATATATTTGTCATGGTAGAAGTAAATTTCCCAAACAAGCCTCCTTCTCAGGTTTTTACTGCATCTGTTGTTGGCTGATTGTTAGCTTCAGGTATTGTATTCTGAGCTGCCGCAGCAATTTCTGGCTTTGGAGCAATAATATCCGCTTTTCATGTAAAGGGGTCTGGATTTCAAGTTATCTTTGCTATCAGTCCTATAAGTTTATCTAAAAAACTCTTATTTCAAACTGTTCATAGCTGATTATTGTTTTGTGCTGCTTTTTCATTCACAAGATCAAGAGGATTAGCTGATCAAACTGGTGGTTGACCCGCTCATTGAATACTTGTTGGAATTGTGTCATTAACCATTTTTATTAGGATTTAAATAATTAAATTTATACATAATAATTCTACTCCGATTAGGATAAAACACAAATTATGCCATTTCCAAAGCTTTTTTATATTGCTATATTGGCCAAAACTTACACAATATCGGTTTTAAGGATGATTATAGTCCATAATTGAGCAAATAGCTTCAAATTTAACTAGAAATATTTATACAGATTGAAATTAACAATTTTTTAATTGCTAATCCGTTGATGATTTAATGCAGACTTTGATTTACTCCTGATCATGAGACTTACCACCTGATAGTCAGGAAAGGATAGACATCTGGCTTACAAAACAGTTCCCTTATTCCAGGAATTTTTTTCATCACATCATAGAGAGGGGCGGAGTATCAGTCAACAAGAAGCAAATCAAAAAATCACATAAGCTCAAGGAAGGAGACCAGGTTTTAATCGATGATTTATCTAGATATTTATCTCCTGTCATACTAGATGAATCTCCCAATATCAAGATCCCAGTAGTCTTGGAAAAAGAGGATTATTTAGTCATAAACAAGCCCAAATGAGTCCTTTCCCATCCCAATAGCGTACGAGAAGTCTCTCAACCATCGGTTGTAGGCTTCTTATATCACAATTACAAAAATTTACCCACAATCTGAAATTTTATTAGGGCATGACTTTTGCATAGGTTAGACAAGGATACTGACGGTCTTATGATAATAGCAAAAACAGAAAAATGATTATCTCACTTCAAAAGATTATTTCAACAAAAATCTGAATCTGATCATATTCAAGACAAAGAAGCTGCTCCTATCAAAAAATTTTATCGTGCGACCTGCTATATCACAGATGAATGAAGAGATTTTCTTTCTGATATATCATCTCAGTTGCCATATTATATCCAAGAAATAGTAATCCCCAAGATCCCCCACTATACGCCCAAACTTTGAATTACAAAAATACTTTCCTTTTGTGCTCCTTTGGCTTGTCCTGAAGTATGAAGGGAAAAGGAGCTGTCAGCTTTAGCTGACTGAGGATTTAAAAAAAATAAATCAGTATCATTGATGAAATTAAATCTAGAAATTTTAACCTGACGTACTCATCAGATCCGTTACCATTTATCTACGCATTGATTACCAATAGTAGGGGATTATCTGTATTGAAAAGAAGAAGAGATTCCCATGCAACTGACGGCGTATAAACTTGAGTTCACCGACCCAGATTGAGACGATGTCAAATTAGAAATATAAAATTTATATATGTGAAAAGGCCCCGTGAAAACGGGGCCTTCCCTTTAAATGTTTAAGTATCTTTAGTTTATCAAGGTCCGGCTTAATATAATTCCGCCCTTGCTTTTATGAACTTTATCATGGATGAAAGTGTCTTCCAGAATTCAGTCCTAAATGTTTTCCTTGGCTGATAAATAAACAGCGCTGGATTAGTAGTTACATAGTCAGCAACGAATATCCTTAAATAGGCCTCAGGGATTTTCCCAATATCTTGTAAGATTGTTGATTCCCATGAGAGTAAATCTGGATTATCAGCCGTCCCGTAGTATTTTACGCCCATATTTGCATATGATTCAGCTAGTCTCGCTACAGGCATCCCTACAGAATCGAGATATTGATGTAGCTTTTTTTGATTCCCCTTATACTTTTCTTCTGTGAAAGCCGTTTGAGCAGCAGAAAAATTAAGTTTTGTGGCAAATTTAGCCCTTGGGATAACATCAATATTTTCGTTGTCGGGGGGAGAAAAATGTTTTTTGAATAGTCCCAAAATCATATCCCTTGCTTCTGCATTGTAGATTGACCATTGTAGGCTAAATTTGCCAAAGAAATAGTCTATCTTAATGCCCTTTGGGTGGAGGTGATATTCGTAAACAAGTATTCCCAATCCCAACCAAACAGCCTGTAATCCAATGTCCTGTCTTTTAGCTGTTTTGTTTACGACAGAGCGGCCAAATTCAATTGTTGATGGGAGAATTGTTTTCCTAAAATAACTGGAAAACTTGAAGTACTTGTAGGTAGAAAGCCGGATGTCCCAACCTCCATAGATTGCATCTTGGCATATGATATATCTATAGAAAGATAGGACCTCTCTATTTACTCTATCATACGTCACAATATAGGGGTAGGTATCATCAAACTTATCGCCATCAGGGCCATCGAGATTAAACATTATTGCGCTTATGCGATTAATCTCTTTGAGTGTGTTTGGAGCTGTTTTTTTCTTGACAAAATGTATTTCTACATCTCTCCAAGTTCTTGCGAGAGTTTTTTCTGTCAATTCTTCTTCCAAACGCTCTCTGTCTACTGGGATTGTTAGATCGTGTTTCATTTGTGTGGATTTTATTTTTTGTTTGTGGATTTTGTTTTTGTATCCCTAATATATGTTTTTATTGCAAAAAGTCAAGCTATAAAAAGGGCGACAATTTTATTAAAATAAAAACAAATAATCTCACAAATACATTGAAAAAGTACTGGCATTTTATAAAACTCCATAGCTAAATTTAGCCATCTCAAACTCCTATATGCAATACAAAATATTTGGCTGTAAAGTAAATAAATTCTACATAAATAAACGACTCTGATACTTTGATCAGCATGATTTGTCCAAAGATCAAAATTACCTTATCGCGACCTGTGTTGTTACCGATAGAGCCAAAAATAAACGACTCAAAGATGTACAAAAAAATTTAGAATCCTGAAAAAAAATTTACATCACATGATGTTGAGTCTTTGATAAATGAAAATTGATCGATCAAGATAAATTTTACTGAATATATCCAGAACTAAAAAAATTTCAAAAACAATTATTCTTCCTCCCCGAAGAACCTAAACATTGAAACATTTTGACACTTAAACAATGAAACAATTTATATACCAAAAAGTTTATCCTCATCCAAAACGGTTGTGATAATTTCTGTACATTTTGTCTGACTATCATGAAGAGATGAAAACATCGATCTAGGCCATTGCCTGAGATTATAGATGAAATCAATGATTTCTCTTCTGCATGATGAAAGGAAATTGTACTTACATGAGTCAATCTAGCTGCACGATGATGTGACAATACCAATAAAATCCAGCAGTCTCAGTTTACATACTTGTTACAAGAAATCTTAAATCAAACGACTATTCCCAGAATCAGAATTTCTAGTATGTGACCAGAATATCTAAGCGATTCATTTTTTCATATCATAGAAAGTCCTAGGATTATGCCACATTTCCATATCTCTATTCAACATTTTTCTGATAAT
>CAJAPL010000157.1 GCA_903943625.1 uncultured bacterium | reverse complement strand
CTCATTGTGGAAAATAAGACAATAGAGTCTCTTTAAAACCTGGTGAATAATTGTCATATTTATCAAATATTCTAGCACAAGAAGCATATCTTCAGTTGAAATAAGATGATCTAGGATATCAGAAATTTATATAGTAAGCAATGTCCAAAACCTGTCCATTTTGTCCAAATAGCCCCACCCATCATCAGCTAGATATTAGTTCTAAAGCCACATTTACTATATTTTTTTGTTCATCTAATAAACCATGCAAACCGTTGGTTATCAAAATCCTCTCTCATGTGTTTATGCTTAAATTTACAGTGAAGTTTGTGCTTAATCACTGGCCTGAAAATACTACTACCCCACTAAAATCACTCAATCATAGCAGCTCAATGAATGTCGAAGTCTGACTGTCGCCTGGAAATATTTCTGTTATCTGAAATGGATTAAATGTGAAATCTGAACAATTAATAGGCAAGATAAGTCAGCTTAGGTCTAGTATTATTCAATTGCCGGTGGAGCCAATGTCTGTAATGGTTTCTGTCGTTTGAAAGACTTTTCATGGATTGCCGACATACCCTGATAAAATATATTCTGGTTTTATATTGTAGATCCTACCTGTGTTTGTAATCGTCATGACGAGATTTCATGAGCTTAGAAGCCTTTCAAATGAAGTTTTGAGATTATTGATACTATTAACAAAATTTTGCGGCACATAAAAAGAGTCCAAAAGTTGTCACGAATAAAATAAATTTATTGAAATTTCTGACGTGTCAGATATACTCAAAGAATGAATCACAACACTAGAAGAATCTATAAATTGATTATTAGTATCTGCCACTACTACGGACCGGTCTGCAGGTATAGAAATATTATTGACGTCAAATAGAGACGATGATGCTCCTACAAGGTTTAGGTTTCCTATAAATAATCATGTCCCGAAATTTGTAATTTCTATCCGCTCGTCTGTTCAATCATAAAAAACCTCAGTTATAGACAAGTTGGGTAGATTTGAATTTCACGTCCCAACTCATGTGGAAGTAGATGATGATGCTGTAAAAGTCTTCACTATACCCGGGTTTGCAAGATATCAAGAGCTTACATTATATGTTCTATCGACAAAGGTTCCGGTGATTATGAAAGCAGAGTTTGCTAATAATTTTTCAAATGAAGTATCTGTGTTATTGTAGGCGCTAACTGTGTTTTGATCTACAAAGAATAAATCCAGTCGCTGTCATGAGAAGAATATTGATATGTTAATTTGGCTTGTGTCAGATATAGACATAGACAATCAAGTGAATGCGATACAGGAAAAATTGCTTATCATCAAGCAGTTGTCTCATAGGATTAACGATTGATTGGGCAATATAATGAAGCTTGGGATAGTAATTATTGATGCTTTTGCTCAGCTTATAACTATCGTTCATGAGAAAGTATCTGTGCTGAAATTGGTAATCTCTATCCACTCATCCGTTCAGTCTCGAAATATTTCTGTGATGGATAAATTAGGCATGCTTTGTTGTATGCTGAAACTTTGTATTGACGGAGTGCTGATACTAAGTCCTGTAACTTGGCCTGAATTTGTGCTGTCTCAAGATAATATGCTTCATGATTGTGATAGATTTTGACCTGAGTCAAATATCGGTTGTGTAACTAAAATTTCTTGTGAATTTAAATTTTGAGTTGTGTCTAAATTTTGACTTGTACCAATCCCTTGGGATTGTCAACTTAAATCGTAGATAAAGCTTTGTATTTCTCCTGAAGAAAAAACATAGAAAAATTTTGTTCAGATTATAAGTAATAAATATGCTACAAAGAAATATCGAAACTTCTTCATAATAAACTAACCTAACTAAAGTCCTCCTTTGTAAAAGGAGGGGGACCCGAAGGGTGGAAGATTTATAAATGTATTTTTAATTCTCCTTCTCTAATTTTAATCTGTTCTTGAATATCTATTATGACTCATTCAAGATTTTTACTTATTTCCATGTTTGTATATCTTATGGTCTTTATTCACAATTTACCTAGTTTGTTGTTTCTTCCTTGGTCGTAGTCTAATGAATAATTATGACTATCTCAATCAACTTCTATTGCTAACTTCAATTTTCAACAATAAAAATCTAATATATAATCATCTATTATTTTTTGTCTTAAAAATCTATATCAACTATTGTCGTGTTTTAGAGCAACATTTCGTAATATTCATTCATGCTTTGTCATTATTGATTGTTTCCTATTTATTTTAGAAAATTTTTTAAGGTTAGGGTTGTAATAAATAGCTCAGTTGGACATATAATAAGTTATATTATAAATCTCCCGGTCCGATAAATCGGACCACCCTCTTTTCCTAAGAGGGACTTCTTTTTGGTAAAATTCAGAAACAATTTTTTTATTTTTTTCTATATTTTATACTCAAAAATAAAACAGAGCCACTACCTATCAATCCTATAGCGAAACTAATTACTATGGGAGTTTGATTTAGATTGAGACCATACAAAAGTCGTATCAATGATCCTATGGCAAAAATACTAAAGGTTACTAGACTCACGTCTTTTCAGCTTTTGGTTTTATATATTTTATATGCTTGAAAAAAATGTCATAGACTCATCACTATGCCCATAATAGTAGTCAGAAAATACAATACTTCTTTATACATGCTTAATGTTTATAGCGCTAAAACTTCTTTAATTATTTTATCTTTGGCTAGCGATATCTCTTCTAGTCTGTTCTTATTTGTCTGTTTCTTTTTGTGATTCTTGAACTTTCTGATAGCCATTCACAGCTTGGTTAGAAATTGCTCATCTTTCTGATCGACTAAAATATCTCAATATTGTTGCACGTAATATCTAGCATTATCATATTGATCATGCGTCCATGGTATAGGTATCATGAGTAGTTTCATGTCATATAGTTTTTGTTCTGCGAGCGATGTTGTACCAGCACGAGTGATGGAAATATCTGATAAATAACACAGCGTTCACATTTCTTTTTGTGAAACAAAGTCAAAGATATGGACATTGTCTAGTCCGGCAAATAATGATCTTATGTCTTTATTTAAAACTCAAAGCACCAAGAAAAAAACAAAATCTGATTTGAGACTCTGGCTTTGAAGCATGATTTTATGTAAGGATTGATATAATCTTTTGGATCACTGTGATCATCCTGACACCAAAATTAATGTTTTGGATTTGTCTACATGTGAGATTATATTTTTGAAATTGTCTTGAACCAAGGTCTGTGATCAATTTTTGATATCTTTATCTGAGACGATTATTTCATCTGAAATTATCTGTCAAACAGTTTCTGATTTACGGAAAACTCAGTCAAAACCCGTGAATGTCTTACGGGCAAATTTAGCGGCGATTCTATTTACGATTCATGGGTGAGTATCAGATTCATGTACTATTATCTTTTTACGAAGTATTGCTCAAGCTAGCACAACTGGTAAAGCAACATATCATCATTTACAAAATATCACATCTATACGCAAATAAATTAATCGAAACAAAGCCTGAAATATACCCGCAATAAATACAAAAAAATCACGGATATTTTTTAGTCTAGATTTCAATATTGTTTCTCTACGATATTTTCAGGAAATTATATTAATAAATTTAAACACGAAAGTTGATGGTTTGATCTTATTAAACATATCTTGTTCTAGTGAATTTTTCTCTCAAAATCGATATAGGTTTTTTATTTTGGATACGTATTGTGGCTTGGATCAGATATATTCAATTAGGCTTTTTATAGGAAAAACATGTCATCCTGTTCATCATCATGCCATTACTATATTGAGCTTTGATTTCATGTAATAATGTAACAATGTCTAAATAGTGCTATGTAGCAATGAAGTTTGGTAGGCTTAGAAACACTTCGACATTGTTGTATACATTGTCCACTTGCTTTCAAGAAAGAATTGTCTATATGATTTAAAAATATGATTTAATATTTAAAAATAATTTTATGGCAGATTGAGAAATCCCTTTACACGTAGTATTTGTAGAGGCTTGGGTAAAAAAATGAGATAAATATTTATTGGCAAAAAGATCCTCTAAAGACGATCAAGCAGCTGGTAAGCGAGCAGTGCCTGGTGGGAAAGTTGACATGGAGCTAGAGAGCGATATTGTTGAAAAAGCATTGATGAGAGAAGTGAAAGAGGAGGTTTGAATCGAAGTACAAAATTTTCAATTTTTAGCAAGCAGATCTTTTATCCGTTCGAGTGGGCATCACGTTGTAGCGCTATCTTTTGTTGCTGATTATAAGTCTGGTGAAGCAATGCCATTGGAAGATCAGGATGAGGTGAGACGAGTATCGGTTGATGAAATGGAAAATTTATTTGACGACCATCGAAAAGACACATTAAATGCCTTGAGAAATTTTGAATCAAAAAATCTAAATTAAATCTGATTAGATATAATTTTGTAAATTTTAAGTTTAATTAGAAATTTCTAAAAATATGTTCCTTATGTTTGTGGTGAGATTTTTCACTATCTGGATTTTTTTGATTTTCTTGGACTTTTTCTTTCTCAATTTCATCTTTTTGACGATGTTTTTCTGATAGTTTTTCTTGTCTTGAAGATTTGTCTACATGTGAGATTATTTTGTGTTCTTTATTTAAGTTATCATCACGGTTAGAAGCTGGTTTTATGTCTTTTTTACCAGACTCTTGTCATTCCGATGAGCTTATTTTACGATCAGAATTTAAATTTTCTATTTTAACCTCCTGTTCACTTACTTTGTGATCTTTTTTATCTGATTTTTTATCGACGTTAATCGAGATTGATCAATGTTTATCCTCTGGCTTTGGCAATTTAGAAATATCGAAATCTGCTTCGATTAGGGAATATTCATATTCATTTTGTAGGTCTAACCAATATTTGCGCGAAGTTCACAGAACATGTGAAAGTAAAATATCTCGGTGGACTGTGACATTTCTTTTTCATTTGATCAATTCATTTAGCTCAGAAACTTTTTTTCATAGCAAAAATGCAAATTGTCTCTGTGTCCAACCCCTGTTTTTTAGTTCTTCTTGGATTTTCTTCCCTGGATGTACCTGCATTTTCCGATATAAATTATATTCTAAACCTAGTTCACAGCATTAGTGAATTTCACTACCCCAGTGAATTTACTCAAACCAAAATAGAGCCCAAACAAACACACACAATACATTCACTTATTCACCGAACTTGTGAATTTTTCCCCTCTCAAGCCCCTCCAATTCTCTCAATATTTAATTTACTAGTTCTATGAAATAGTGAATTTTGATGTAAAAATAATAAAACTATTCAATCAATTGTTTGTTTTCGTTAGCGTCCTTCTATATCTTTCTTTATTCTGTCATAATATTTCCATCCCATTAATTCTAACCTTTCTCTTTCTTCTGGGTTTAATTGTAGATTGTGTTCTTTATTTATTACATCTAGACAATAATCTATAAGGCTTGAGAGTGGCGACATCTCTGGCAGTTTTTCTTCTATGAGATTCTTAAATTTAAGTACCACATCTTCTCATATAAGTTTTATAAATTCTTTTAATTCTCAGTCATTGTCATAACGATCAATAGCAAATCTTTGTAGTAAATCTTCATCGGTGGAACCGGGTTCTATTCTTAGATTTAAACTGGGTATTTTTTTGTTGTTTATCATATCAATTATTTCTTGTACAACGAGCGACTTTGCAGCTGGACGATTTTCTTCTGGTAACATTTTACCTACCAAACTATCAAACATAGCTATAAAAGCTCAACCAAATTGAGATTCTACCAATCACTCATAGTCTTCAGAGCGATTAATTGTTGTTTTTTCATTGAGAGTTTTGGAAATTGCTTCTTCCATATCTTCTATATAAAGTCTTCGTTGATAAGATCTAAATATGTTTACGAGACTTCACATCAAACTTCGATACTGCTTGTCTTTTAGTTTATTTTCTCAATTTTCAAGTGTTATATTATTTTTTGAAATAACATTATTAAAGGCTTTGGGAAATAATTTTCATTTTGTCTTTTTTTTTCTCATATTGATTATTTCATCGCTAATATTACAGACATCTTGCCAGATATGTTCGTCTGTAATATTGTATTTATCAGCACAAATTTTGAAAAGCAGGTCTTGTTTGTGCTTTGATAAAAACTCTAAGACCACCGATCTATCAAAAAAATCATGTTGATTGTATCAATACAACAAACTATCCTTGTTTCCTTTTTCATCCATAGGGGTATGTGTATGATATAAAACGAATGATTTACTAATTATAATGTATTCTGATAAAAAAGTCAAACTTTTGAGATAAAAATTTAAACTTTATTTGATTCTTATGATTATATGCTCAAAGATTATATTATTTTTTTGAAATTTTTATATTAGGGAAAACTTTACATATTGCTTGCAATGTAGTCATTTAGTTTTCTATGTCAATACTTATTTAAGTCATATAGACCATAGATGTAGATACTCTTGCGATCTATTGTTTCAATAGATATTTTCTCATATTATTGGACATCATATACTAGACAAGTGGACCCTAATCTGGTGTCTAATTCACTTTGATATTGAGACAAGTAAGGTTGATGTATTTTTTGCCTTGTCAAAGTTTAATAAAGAAATCTTGGTGGAGACTATGTGTTGTTTTCAATCTCATTTGGTGGCGTCTCATGGTTGTATTATGCAAACCATTCTATCTTCAGCAAATTTATGATGCATGATAGGGTAGTCGATGTTTATCTCCTTATTATCTATTTTGAAGAAGGGATTACCGCTAACTTGGGTTATATAAAACTTTCCAATTAAATTCTGAGCTTGTCTAGCCTTATAATCCTCGTAGATATCTGCCGTTTTTGCAAAGTAGAGCAATCCTCAAGTATCATTGTCCAATCTATTTAAAAGTCAGTATTCTTTATCTTTTCAAAATATGTTTATTAAGCTATCAATAATTACTTGTTGATCGGATTGTATTGCTGTTATATTTAAGCGACTAATGTTGTCGTCTATATATTTGGACAAATCCTGGTCAAGATCCTTGTAAGATGTTAGATTCTTTGGTAAATCCTCTTTATCAATAAAGACATAATCCAAAAAAGACCTCTCTTTTCAGAAAGTAGAAGCAACTCAATGTGGCTTTCGGAAAAAGTAGAAGTCTGATGTTTGAAAAATATTTAGCATATCGATAATCTTTTATAATTTAGCTTTTTCTTTTTTATATCTTCACATCATCAAATACGCCAATGGAGCTGATATAAATATAGAAGAATAGGACCCAGCTAGGACTCATATTCATATAGTAAATGCGAAATGTTTTATTATTCAAGATCCAAAGAAGAACATAGCCAAAACAACTAGAAGCGTGGCTCATACTATACCAAACGATCTTCTCATGGTCTGCCACAGACTATCTTCAAATATTTTACCGTAAACTATATCTTTTGTTCATCATTTTGTCTGTAGATTTTCTCTTATCCTATCAAATATTACAATTGTGTCATTGATACTATATCACATTGTCGTGAGAATAGCTATAATAAACACAGTATCTATTTGGACAGTGGGCGATATCATCATCCAAAGTCAGTATGCTCATGCTGGTATAGATATATCAAAAATCATTGTTAAAATAGTAATAACCGCCAATATGGACGGAGAAATTACCGTTCTGATAGCAGAAAAAGAGATAAGCATATAAACCGCCATTAAAATCAGTCAGACGATTATTGCGTTTCTAGCTGATTTTTCCATAAAATCTCACACACTTGGTCATATTATGGACTGCGAAGATATGTCTGATGTAGATCAGATATATCACTTCTGGACTAGCAAGCTTTGTATGCTTTTGGATAGTTCAGCGACTTTTTGATCGGTCTCTATTCTTGTATTTACCTTTATGATTGTTTCTCATCAAGCGATATTTTCTATGAGGACTTTTGGCTTTGGGTATCATACGGATTGCATGTATTCTGTTAGAGATTGTTTCAATGCCCCCTGATCTATATTTTTTCTAATTCCTATATTTATTCATCATGTAAATTCTTCTCAGAATTGTGCATTTGCAAAAAACAGATATCGAGCAACTAGCAATAAAAGGAATCATATTCAAACTCGATAATGTGCTCTTTTAACAATGTGGAATCTAGGTCTCATATTAATTAATAATTTAATAAAATCAAAAAAACGGATTTCAATGGGAGTTTTTATCTATTTTGCTATTTTTTTCAATCTTTATTTTGTAGCTTATTATATTTTTCATACAAATCTTTGGCGGCTGATTCTTGTGCCTTCTTTTTATTGGGGCCAAATCAGTGTGACTGTTTCTTTCATAGAACATGTATTTCAGATTTATATTCTAGAGTATTGCCCTTATCGTCCTTCTTATTTTCGGTATCTACGTATTCTGGGATAATCTTATGATCCTTCTGGACCATTTCTTGTATCATAGTTTTATATGATTTCACTGGCTGTGTAGATATAGCCTCAATTTTGGAGTATAAATATTTACCTATAAACTTCTCTGTTTCCTCCAATCATAGATCTATAAACATGTATCCTATCAATGCCTCAAAACAATCTGCAAGTATAACATCTTTTGCTCTACCTTGTGATTTTTCTTCTCACTTACTTATAAAAACCCGCTTGTCTAGTTCTATATCTCTGGCTGTTTCTGCCAAAGTTTCTTCCTTCACTAAAGCTATTTTGTAAAGAGTCAGATCTGACTCATCCATTTCTGGATGGTTTAGAAAAAGAATTTTGTTGATTATTGCTCATAATATTCAATCGCCAAGAAACTCAAGTCTTTCGTTGTGATCTGCTATATTTTTGAAATCAGCAGCAAATGATTTATGTATAAATGATTGCAATAGCATATCATAATCTTTTATTTGGTCTGTAGCAAGTCAGAGTCATTTGACGTAATTTACTATCTCGTCTTTTTTCTGATGCACAAAAGATGGAATCATTTTGGAAGTTAAAAACAATTAAAAATCAATAAGTTGCGCTATGTATCTATAAGTTAATGAAGTAAGTACATTTTTCAAAGGAAAAGTTGATTTGAGGTGCTTTCTATAAATCAATATATTTGTTTAGTGCTTTTTTTACCTCAGCAATAACCATATTTGGTTTTTCGTATAATACCGTATGACTGCCATTTACAGTTAAAAACTCTACACGTGTTCAACTGGCTTTTAATCTGCCATAAGTTTCTTTGGCGTCTTTTACCTTACAATAACCA
Source organism: uncultured bacterium (assembly GCA_903943625.1). Lineage (GTDB taxonomy): Bacteria > Patescibacteriota > Gracilibacteria > Absconditabacterales > Absconditicoccaceae > UBA6263. The sequence continues at coordinate 1,990 of CAJAPL010000157.1, read as the reverse complement.
GATATATTAAATTCGGCCCCATCTCTATCTCCTCGCAGCATAATGACAGGCAAATCACCATAATCCCTACACAATAAATTATTGTTTTGTTTGATAGCCTGCCTAAAGAGATTGCAACAATTATCTACCATATTGACCCTAGCCCTAATCAATTTATTATTGTGTTTTCTACTTTTATGCTTGCTAATTATGCCAAAAAATATTTTTAAACCATGCTTCTTTATATGGTTTGGCAACAATAAGTATGTGAGAAGTATTTTCCTGCCGTATTTAAAAAGCACTTTTCTTAGTAGGTCATGTTTCTGTGCCCCCATCTGAGCATCGGTCAAAATTAGTGCTTTTATGTTTGATTTATATTTTTCTGCGAATGTGCTAGCTACGATACCGCCAAATGATTGCCCCATAACAATATGAGCTTTTTTATCTAGATTTTCTTGGATTAAAATATGAGAAACAATATCAGCATACTGATCAAAAATATCTATATAGTTTTTTAATGGGTCTGATCTCAAAAGTCATGGATGTTCTGGCGCAATGACATAGAAATCCTTTGACAATTCATCAATCACAGAACTTCTTAAATATTCACTACCCGGTCGTCCATGTAAAAAAACAAGAGTGCGCTCCAAATTGTTGCCAGCAACTTTATAATGAATAACCGAGTCATCAATTTTTAGATCCTTTTCAATAATCATAATAAAAGATTGGCTTAAATAATAATTATTTTTGTAATTTGAGTGAGTGTTGGTGTATGATATCCCGGAGCATTCTTATAAATCTTTTTGTGACCAAGGTATCAGACTTTTGGCAAATATCTTTAATAATTTGACTATATCTTTGTGGTTGATTGGATTGGATGTTGAATTTTTTTTATATGGCAAAATCTTGTTTTTCACTATATCAAACCTTATTTTGAGGAGTCAAATTATTTCAGCATCTATTTTGTCTATTTGCTTTCTATATGTGTCTAGCTTGTTCATTTTATAAATCATATCTAAATCAATTGTCTTTTATGTTCTGGATATAATCGTTTCATAGTATGATAACAACATTGTTTCATGTAGTAAGTATTGGATCAACCTGTATTTGTGTATTAAAAAACAATCACAATATTTTAGTTGTTCATGCAAATGATCATGTGGATGGCACAAATATGGTGGTTTTTTCTATAGGTGATGTTGCATTTTGAGTATCAGATATTTTTAGTCAGTATTTTTTTAATTTTGCGGCCAATAGATTTCAATGTCAATCAAGCTTTTTTCATAAGCTTTTTGCAAAATTTTTATCTATTCAGTTTTGTATTATTATATTTGCTCTTTCTAGAAGGTATTCTTGGTTATGTGTCACCAGAAACGCGAATTTGTGGATGTTATCATAAAAAGATATGTTGTTGGTGCCGGCTCATTCTGGCAACATCACAGAAGCTCAGTCAAATAGGTCTCTATTGGGTATTCATAGAAAACATCAGGGTTGCATATATTCAAAGTTGGTGTATACACACTCTGTATTTAAACCAAAAGAAAATATATTTTTGAGACTATCTGCATATTTTACAGTTCAGATTATCTCTTTAAAACTTATATTTGTAGTAACCATCTTTTTATACTCAGAATACAGTGCTTTAATTTTTGAAACATTTCTGATATATCATCAAGATAAGAACTTGTCTTTGATTGCATTTATTATTTCTTGTTGTCTAAGAGATCTATCAAAATCTGATGTTGTGTGTCTAGATCTAGCATACATCAAGGCCGTTTTCCCGTCTAAATGTTGTTGTCATGCATCTAAATGAAATGTTAGATATCACACTTCTCAATCTGGATATGTAGTATCATGTATTGTGTTTCTCACCATGACATCTACTCAACCCAAAGTATTTATAACATCCTCGAATCAATTGAAATCTATGGTAGCATAATAATTTATCTGTATTCAAAGTATCTCTCATATCTTTTCTCAAAACCGAGTTGCTCCGGAAAGTAAATCTCAT
>CAJAPL010000156.1 GCA_903943625.1 uncultured bacterium | reverse complement strand
ATATAATATAACTGATTTAATTTTATATTTTCTACTTATAAATGTCGGTCGATACTATGCCAATTAAAGAAACTATACCCACTGAGACAGCAGAGGAACTTTTGGATTTAAAAGAAAATCTTAGTCCCAGCAAAGAAACACAAGATAATGAAGTTCGCCTAGGTAACAAGGTTAATATGCTTTCTTCCGAGTGAGCCAATACATATGAATTACTCCTCGGATCTAAAAGAGTTTGATCAGTGGTAAAATGCGAAGCACAAAAATGATGGAAGACAAAAGCAATGTTTATGAGTGCTAAAAACTCGCCATTACTATTTGACGAAGATGAAAATGGGAACACATTCCCTAATATCCAAAAGATACAACAATATTTCGCAGACAGAGGGGAAGAAGAAGGCAAAGCAAGAAAAATAACTATGATTTCAACTGGCCCTGGATTTGCATCATATTATAATTCAACACTTGCTTGAGTAAACTATGACAACTGAGAAATAGTTGGTAACGAAAAGTTTCTAGATCAAGAAATTACAAAAGGCAAAGGCATAATATCTATATCATGATGAACAATAAAAATATCACATACACAAGAAATGAATCAGAATGACTTGGATAATCTAATTGCTAAAGAAGCAGACATTATGACAATGTCTTCTATGAAACGCAATGGGAAGATAAATCCAAATGGAAGTCTATGGGATCATCCATATGGACATTCATTAGTCCAATTCAGCAACGGGACACGATGAGAAGTTATACTAAACAATTGCACTCCCGCAGAAAAACAAAAAGTAATTAATAGTTTGGATATTTCTCGTGCCGTATATGCTGATGCAGATGCTAAAACTAATTACCTTGACGGAATATGGATACAAACCAGAGAATGACTAAGATATTCTCATCCCGATAATGGGGATTTATTTATGAATTCAAACTCAAAGTCTGGGAAAGTGATAAAAGATAATATGCCCGGGATTATAATACATTATGCCGTTCAAGAATAATTATATTTTCTACAATTATATAAATCTCACATATTTATTTTTGTGCTTCAAAAAAGTCCCAGATAGTTTTGCCAGCAAAATCTGGCCACGTATGGGGATAATAATTCCCTTGTTCATTGATTGAATCTCAGTGAGGACACCAAATTACTGGTGCATCTTTTTGACAATCTGTATATAACACACAATTTCAGCCCTCTGGACCTACAGACATTGTCGCTTGTCCACATGAATTTTGTTTCAACATCTGATCACGAGCAGTCACTCATGCACCATAGGAACTCAGATTATCATCAGGATTTTGCATAATCATAGCTGCCACTGGGCCATTGCAATCATTTATAGTAGTCCCTCCACCGACACTACCAATTGCACGAATCACATCACCACGAGCACAGGATAAACTATTTGTGAACCAAGCGCCCAAAGAATGACCAGCGACAAAAACCTGGTCTTTGTCTATACAATAATTATTTTCAAACTCTTCAAGTAATTGGTCAAACAAAGCAAAATCTCTTAATTGGGATTTTTTATCTCACGGACTACTCCAGCTACGACTAGGGCCTTCTTCAGGTAATCCACTAGGATAAATGATAATAGCATCTCCATGTGATTCTTTTTCTATATCATAGTAAGTACGCACCATTGTATTGGGATTGGTACGACCATGAAAAGCGAAAATAATCTTCATAGGAGTATTTTTATCATATTTATTGCCAATCACAGTAATATAATGACGAGCTATCCCGTTTACTACTGAAGAAGTTGGGACAGTAGTGGGTATTTCTTTCCCACAACCTACAGATGCAACATCACGTTGATTTGTAAATTGTCTGCTCCCATCTTTTTCTAGCATAAGTTGATGCACTAAATAAGCCATTTCACCACGAGTCATATTTTTACTGGGCAGTAATGCATATTTCGAGAAAATATTATTATTATGAACAAATTCTAAATACGGTTGGTACCAAGCATCTTCACTTGCCTTATTCACATTAATAGAGAATCCTTCCAATCACATTTTAAGAGCCTCTGCAATAATTACTGCTTGTGTGGGTTTAAAGGTCCCATCAGTATATCATTTTATCATACCATGTATTTTAGCATAACAAATATATCTTGCGAACCATTCATCATGGACATCAGAAAAACAATTTTCACCACTGCCAATATTGCCATCAACACTAGATTCAAGAATAATTTTCATAATTTCTGCACGATTAATAGCAAGATTAGGCCCAAATGTACCATTATCATAACCCTTCACAACACCATGATCATAGAGAAATTCTATGCTATCACGATATTTATAATTAGCAATATCTGGGAATATCGCTGCTGCGTTGGAAGCAAATGGATACATAAAAATAAATGATAAAAAAACTACGAAGCCTAACAAAAAATACTTATTTTTTCAAAGAAAATTTTTCATTTTAAATACAGACAATATAAAACTTACACATAAGATTATTATCCCCATATCAACAGATATAGCAAGCGACATTATTTTCAAAAAAATCATCTACGCTAAGATTATATTTATCGATTGACTTAGCATAATATAAGGGGACAATTGTACTTATCAATATCTTCATTTTATTTTTCTCCCCTACAACGATGGTACACCCAGATAACATATTCTACTTTCTATTAGTCATGTCTATAATATACATTTTTGGAGCCGCAGGTTACAATTCATCATAAAAAGATGTCACGGTAAGCATAGTTCGCAAGGAAGTTCTTTTTAATATTTAAAGCTTCTTTTTTTGCTTTTTTAAAATTTTGGATTACTATTAATAGTAAGTTTAAACCTATTTATTAAATAGTATTTATACGTTATAATGTCGCTCAATAGCAAAAATTCATTAGAAAAACCATCTTTAACCTTGGGCTGAGAGCAACGAGAAGTTTTATCAGATTCAAAAAATCTTACTCAAGAGATTAGTTCTTCACTATCAGATTGAACTTTTCACCAAAAGTTTCGGATCAACGATAATCATATGCATACTGATTTTACAGATTGAATACTTTCTCCCTACAGACTTATTGACGTAGCTACTATGCAATGACTGACAAACATCACTATCACCGATCACAATACAACCAAGCCAGCAAGGATGGCAAAAAAATATGCACAAAACAAAAACCTCAAGATTCAAGTTAATGTTTGAATCGAGCTTTCTACAGACAAATGACACATCATACTTGCCAATCTCCCTGATGATCTAAATCTTGATTTCCCACAGCCAGGCAAAATGACAATCGATGAATACAAAAATAAATATCCACAATATCAATCATGAAAAGAGATTTATCCTGGGATGAGTCTAGATGCATTACTAAACATAGTACAAAACAAATACCCACAAGTCAGTGTTATTTTCCCACATCCTTTTGATGGCATGGATACAACTATCCAAAAACTAAAATCTAGAAGCGCAACTAATTTTGGCTGAATAGTGCCAAATGCTGGATGAATAGGCCCCAGTAAAGCTTTCTTTAGAAATTGAGCTTTCATAGAAGGGTTCAATCAAACAGCAGAATACAACGAAAAACTTATATGATTTACTGGATATAAACCATGGAGTAATATGACGCAATATGCAGAAAGTTCAAAAGACAATGTCTTTATTGCTGGGACAGATACACATATCTGAGTATTCAATCTTGTAAACATAGTCAAAAAATGAGATGGAGAGCAAAAAGTTTTTGATCAAATGAAGGATTGAAATTTTGTTGTAATAAAAAAACTACCATCAAAAAAAAGTCTCTTAGAAACTATGAAAGCAAAGATTGATTCTACTCATTCAAATGATGTTAAATTTTATAGCTCTCGATTATTTGATTATTTTATCAATGAACAGAAACTCTACGATAAAGATTTT
>CAJAPL010000155.1 GCA_903943625.1 uncultured bacterium | reverse complement strand
TTTAAAAAATGAAAATTAAGAGGACGGAAAAAATATCGTGAAGTAGATAGTATCGTAATATGATGAGGAGAAATATTGACCGAAGAAAATCCAAACTCTTATCGATATCGACTATTAAGCATACTCCCCTGCTATTTTTCTGGAGATAAGATATATTTGATGGGATGAATACAAGTGCCCAAAAAAGAAATAAATAAGCGGTTATTTGATTTTCTGTTGAGGAAGACTGAAAAAATTTATGCTAGAGATAATGAATGTATAGATGAATTGAGAAAATACGGATTCAAGAATTGCGAATTCTTTATGGATACGGCATATTTTGCATATGAACGAAAGAAAATTCAGAATTCAGAATTAAAAATGCAGAAAAAATATATAGTAGTTAATCTAAATAAAAATGCTGAAAAGTTTATGGATGAGATGATTGGAGATGTAAGATTATATGTGGACAAATGATATGCTGTATATTTTGTACCCGTGAGTAAGTGAGCGAATGAGGAATATAATGATATAAAATACGCACAAGTTCTTGGCAGAAAGCTTAAAGCAAAAGGCATAAAGATTCTAGATCGAGAAGATGATTTTGATAAATTTTTGAAAATACTAAAATGAGCTGAAATAGTTTTTACGGGAAGATTACATCTATTTATGATAGCTAAGTTTTTATGAGTAAGCGTAAAAGTATATCCTTATCAGAAAAAGATATTAAAAATGCTGGAAGTTTTAAAAAATCATAAAAGACTAATCTAATTTTTCAAAACAACGTATAGAATAGCCATTATCCAGATATTGATGATTGAAATTTGGTCTATAGGATGGGGTTTGATCCATATTGAAACTAGAAGCATTCCAGCAAAGCCATTTCATTTCTCTCCCCATGCTCAATTCTACTCATATGATATAAGCAGGCCCCTCTTCAGAACTTTTCCATGTCCTTCTCATCTCTCAACAGAATTTTATATTCTCTCATTCTATAAATTTTTGTAAATCTCATTTGTATTTTTTCTTTAGAATCTCTTCATATTGAGTCCAATCGTAAGCTCCTTCTTTGTTTCTTTCCATAGTTTCTCTGACTCCTCCCCTAAAAGTAAACAATTGTTCACCTTTATTTTCTCATTCAAGAATTTCCCATACATCTCCTTGGGGATTTACTTTTAGTTTAACTCAGTTTTTATCTAAAATCTCCTTTCGGTCTGTACTATCTATTCTAAAATTTTCTTTTTCAAGTTGTGGTATTTTTTCTAGGGCTTCTTTAACTTCTTTGGATTTTTTTGTTTTAATAGATTTTGTATTAGCACTAGAAAGCAATATTTTTTCTGAGGTCAAGGTGTCGATTGTGGTTGACATGATAATTTATTGTAAAAATATAAACACCGCACTATGTATATATTTACTAATAAATGTCAATATACTATAAGAAAAAAGTGTTGTTGAAAAACTTCAACAACTGATGGCCGTCTTATGAAAATATTTAGAAATGCTGGAAGTACTTAGTGCTTTTTATAATTAAAAAGTCAGTCCCGATTTCATCTTAGGAAGCTCGATATTAGTTTCCGTTTTTGGTTTCGTTTTGCATATCTGAGTATCTTCATTATCAACCGGGCATTATTTGCCCAAAGAGAGAAAGTATAGAAAATAAATTTTTGTAAAAAATTACCGTGTTTACGTACAAATATTATTCTGTTTTTTCATTTTTGATATGCAGAAACTGGGTTACCTACCCAGGCATGATCAAGGAGACTTTTATCCCTCTCCATATGATAAACTTTTAGATCTGCTAAGACTAATATAGGATATCAAGCCTTGTGAATTGTATAAGTGAAGTCCAAATCCTCTCCTACAAAATTGATATCTTCATCAAATCTAAATTGTTTAAATAGTGATGATGTAGCTAGGAGCGAATTTCAAGAATATAACTGGATGAAATCATGTTTTTTATTTTTAAGAAAATTCACCTGTGGTCTAGATTGTCGAAAAACATAACGTTTGAATCATTGGTTTTGAATTTGACCTGTTTGCCTATACATCAGTGTCGGAGTGAGGACAAAGTCTTTTCATATTTGTTTTCTGAATGACTCCCGATAATTTAAACTATCCTGCAGATAAGTATCGTTGAAAATTATATCATCGTCAAAGAAATTGATAAATTCTCAGGCAGCCAAATCTAATCAATAGTTTCTGATATAGCTAGCACTGTCTCATGCCAAGGAACTAAATTTTGAATTATAATTACAGATAATATTATATTTTTTATCTCGTTTACCATTTCATTCAGAAATAACTTCTGAGCTGACGCTGACTTTAGCTATTATTGTTGATATCACAGACTCGTATTCTTTCTGATATACGGGATAATCTAGGATTGCATAAACATTAAAATCTTGGAAGCTTTGCTTATTTAAGCATCACAGGATATTGATTAGGTGATGCGTATTCCCTCCTCTGCTTGCAAAGACCACTGACAGTTTGAAATCTATAATTTTGCCTGTAAAATTCATAATTTTGCTTGTATTTATTTTATAAAGCAATATATAAATAACTTATTCTAACTTGTTTGCAACAATTTTTATTCTTGAATGAGTTATGCTGAAGTTTCTAAAAGGATTTTTTATCCTGATAATATTATATCATATTATAGTGACTGTTGTATGCTATTGAATACTATGAGGTCAATATCCAGAACTACCCTCTCTGATCAGAGATTGATTGCGAATTGTTTTTTTTCTTTTAATGTTTTTTGCTTATTTTAAAGATTGGAAAATTTACTTTAAAAAACGAAAATACCCTTGGATTGCATTTGTCGCGGTACTTATACGATGAATTATAATATCTATGTTTGTAGGCAAATCCCTATCTGACATATTGATATGAATAAAATACTGATTCTTTTATATGTTTATTTTCTTGAGTGCGAGCTTTTTGTGATTTGCATGAAAGAATAAATTAAAAAATATTAAGAGCTTAAAATCTATATGATACTGACTGATATGAATAGTAATCGCATGATTTGTTCGACAGTGAGCAAAATTAATGCGACCTGATTTTTTTATGCAGATATGATACGGTCCGTTAAATGATTTCTTCTTTGGTAAAAATCCTCCAATATATTATCTTACGGGTTATGAGTGAACTCTCAGGTGGCAAGGTTTATTTTCTGGGCCCAATAATTACGGATATTTTCTAGTAGCATTTTTACCTATAATTTTATTGCTATTCAAAGTACAAGCGAAAAAATGGAAAGAGTTATTGATGTGGAAATCGAATGAAACTATAAACCTGATTTTTGTTTTACTGTGGATATTGGCAATACTACTTACTCTCTCTAGAACTGCTATTTTGTGATGAGCACTTGTATTTATCTTGTTGAATATCAATCGGATAAGAAAAAATAAATTGAAAACCTGAATAATAATTTTGATATGAATTGTTGTAATGACAGCCCTAAGTATATTGAAATGAAGTTCTACATTGGGACATATTTATGCGAAACTGGGAAGTATAAATCGAGTAATCCAACAACCTATGTGAATGGGGTTGTGAACTGCAGGACCAGCAATCCATCATAATGGCACAATCTTACCAGAAAATTATTTTATTCAGGTAATGATAGATATAGGCACGATATGATTTATTTTATGGGCATGGGTACGATATGCTGTAATCGTAATTGAAAAAAGAATTAAGAAAACTTTTGTAGATAATAAAAATAATAACCTTGAGATTTATCTCGTACGAAAGTATTTAAATATTGGTTGGCTATGTCTGCTCTTGATGTGATTGTTTTTGCATGTATTTGAAGATAGCATGGTGAACTACTTGTTTTTTATATCTTATTGAATAGTGACTGGATATCTGAGCAAAGATTTAGTCTATAGAGATTAGCTTGTGTTGGTTTAAAATCTAATTTCAATCTTTCATCGCTACTAAGTGATTGTGAAATTTTATCTGATTTATTTATTATGTTAAAAGCTATTATATTTGATATGGACTGAGTATTGGTAAATTCTACTTGAAGTATCCGAAAATCATTTGTTAAAGTTTTTGAACAATATGGAGTAGACATACAACAATCTGATAGGAAGAAATATTTATGAAGATCGCTAGCAGATCAATTTAAAATGCGAAAAGAAGAATACAATATAAAAGAAGATATCACACTAGAAGAGTTTCGTGAAAAAGCATTGGCGTGCCAGCTGGAATTTATGAAAGAAGATTTAAAATCAGATCCTTTTGTCCAAAAATTGATTCAAGAAGCAAAGGATAAATGAATCAAGATAGCAGTAGCTACATCTAGTAGCAAAAAAAGAGCAATAATTATGCTTAAATCGATTTGAGTTTATGAGCATTTGGATGCCTTTGTAACTTGTGAAGATGTCGAAAAAAGTAAACCAAATCCAGATATATTTCTTAAAGCCGCTGAGCTGTTGGGCACTGATGCGAAGGATTGTATGGTTATAGAAGATGCTCTAAATGGCATACAAGCGGCAAAATCTGCGTGAATGAAATCAGCTTGAAAATTTGGGCAGGACCATACCAAGGAAGAATTTGGTATGGCAGAAATAGTGTTTGAGAATTTTAGTGACATAGATTTACAAGATTTGGAAAAAGTTTTTTAAGATATTTAAGCGAATTTAAATAATCTCAAAATCTCATATGGAATTACGTTTTATAATTGAATGAATTATTATTTGATTTTCAATAGCCGCACCAGTTGGACCGATATGAGTCCTGTGTATTCGTCGTAGTTTAAATAAAGGAGCACTATCTGGATTTTTAACTGGACTGGGGGCAGCTACCGCTGATGCTAGCTATTGAGCAATCGCGGCTTTTGGGTTAACATTGGTATCAAGTTTTCTTATCGATTATGATATATGGATTCAAAGTGCGGGAATATTATTTTTGTTGTATCTGGGGATAAAAATATTTTTTGAAAAGCCAAAAATGGGACCGATAGTGAAAAATAAAAACAAAGGATTGCTGTCAGATTATTTTTCAACTCTAGGATTAACAATAACAAATCCTATGACTATCGTGTCGTTTACAGCAGTCTTTGCTGGAGTCGGTATATCAAATACATCTGGTAATTATTTATCTGCAGCATTACTAGTCCTGGGAGTTTTTATCGGGTCTAATTTGTGGTGGATAATCTTGAGCAATGGAATGGGGATATTAAGAAAAAAGACCAATGACAACACATTGAAATGGGTAAATAGAATATCTGGAATAATTATTGTTGTATTTGCTTTGATTCTTGTTGTAAGTCTTGTACGATAAGCTGATTATCGGTATCCCAATTTGTATTTTTGTCAAACTTAATTGGATTATGGTCTTGCTTTAAAGTATCAAATGTTTAATTAGTATATCACCTGTTTTATCAGATTTTTATATGTTAAAAATATTTAAATGGTTTTTAAAAAAGCAGTTAAAAAAACATCTCCTGTGATAGTAGAAACAAAAAAACATGAAGAAGTAAGTTGTTGTAGCCATGGTAAAGGTAAAAAATGTCTTGTGACATTAATTATTGTTTTACTTTTGTTGAATCTTATTATCTGAGTTTTGAATTATTTCAAATCAAGTTCTGCGCGAGACATAGAAGCATTGAAGGTATGAGGTAACGACAATCTACAATTGGTAAAAAAATTGTATCAAATGGATACTTATAAAGAGCAGCAAAAATGAGCTATTATGCAAGTTCTAAATTCTTTTGTTGGAGACCCGAAATGACAAACATTACCTACCCAACAACAATTACCAGTGGATGCACAAACAATAACTCAATAATTCTAAAATACATTTTATTTAAGTTAATTTTGAAAAAATGAAAGAATTTAAAAAATTTGAATTGCCACACGTTTGGTTGGTAATATTGTTGGCTGTAAATATTTTATTAACCTTATTTGTAATTGTAAGAAAAGATCCTTCTTGGTCCTTGGAAGAGATGAAAGCTTGAGGCCCAGAAAACTTTTCTATGGTACAAGAATTGTATAATTCAGATACTTACAAGCAACAACAGAAAGACTCTATATCTCAATTTCTTGGATCTATAAAATGAGCAAATCCTAGTCAAGCATGACAAGGAGATACAACAACCCCACCCGACAACACAGCTACTCCTAGTCAACCAGACCAGGCAATGATAGAGAAATTAAACACTATCAAAAAAGATGCCTATGTAGCAGGCGATGCTAATGCTCAGATAACAATATTGGAATATTCTGATTTGGTTTGTCCTTTCTGTAAAAGACAATCAAGCCAAGGGACTATAGAAAAAGTTTTGGAAAAATATGCTGGTAAAGTAAATAGAATATTTAGACAATTTCCTCTAGTTAATCTACATCCTACAGCTCCAATGGCTGCTGAATGAGCTGAATGTGCTGGAGAATTATGATGAGCAGAAAAGTATTATGAGTATCTAGTAAAAGCATTTGCTCTTACTGATACTACAGTAGAGACTACAAAACAAATAGCTAAAGATATGTGATTGAAGACAGCTAAGTTCAATGAATGTTTGGATAGTGGTAAATTTACAGCAAAGGTGAATGCTCAATTACAAGAATGACAGGGATTTGGTGTAAGTTGAACTCCTGGTAATGTAATTGTAAACTCAGCTAACTGACAATATGTATTAGTTGCATGAGCTTATCCTATTGAAAAATTTGTTGAAGAAATAGACAAAATGCTTGCAGTAAAATAACAAATTAAATCACAAAAATAAAACAAAAGACAGCGTACGAAAGCGCTGTTTTTTTTATAACAAAAAGGACCGAATAAAATCCAGACCTTTTCGAAATACTTGCCAATCTATTTATTACTTATACTCCTCAGCTTCCTTATACTCCTCAGCTTCCTTATACCACTTAGCATACAAAGCTTCCAAAGCAACCAAGTCATTATAGTATAATACTGCGATCAACATATAGGTCGCTGATTTTGATATCAATACTAATTGTTTTGATTGGTTGTGTGTCTTTTCCGCACGATTGGCTATGCGCAAGGCACGCTTTGATAATTTTAAAATGGTTTTGTACTCCCGACTATGATCGAAAATGTCGTCTGAATAATTTGATAAGATGCGACGTTGCATCTCGTTCGACAACACAATGCTCCGGTCTTGTAACAGCTTTATAGTCGAATCAGCAAATGTTTTGGGGGCCTGAGATGCTGCTGTTGTTGCCGTCAAAACAGCAAAAATAAAAATAACACTAATGATCAACTTTTTCATGGCTTGGGTTTTTAGAGTTTGTATTTAACATATACATATTTCTCAGTAAATGTCAATACTAGTGTATGAGATATAAATTAATAAGAAAATGAGCGTCTAATCTGCATCGACTAAGGTAATTTTAATGTTTTTATGATAATTTAGAAAATAGAGGAATAAAGTATTAATGATTAAGGATTATTTGTTCATTTTGATTTTATTTATCTTATACTCTAACTCTAAAACTTCCTTCTTGAGCTTTTTCATTTCCTTTTCTTTTTTATCTTTTTCTTCTTGGTTGCTTGTAGTAGAAAATGAAGATAGAATACTCCTAAGGTTCTGGATATGGTGTTCTTTTTCTTCCAATTGAGCTCTTAGTTCATTCACAATATCTTTCTCTGAGCATATTTTTTTTGTTTTAACTCACAATGTTATATTGATCACAGTATCTACTATATAGCCAGTTGGTATGCTTTGATGTGGTCTCAGAA
>CAJAPL010000154.1 GCA_903943625.1 uncultured bacterium | reverse complement strand
GAAATTTTTGCACAGCTTTGAAGTATTGATAAAATTAATAGTTATATAAATATGCTATGTTGAGTAGCATTTTCAGAAAGAAAAAAGCCAGAACGCTGATTTAATATTGTAATAGACCATGAATTTTTCATGGGGGATCTTGAAAAAATAAAAAATAAAGATGAGAATGAAATTAAAAAGATTAAAGAAAGAATGATATGATTTATCAAAGATATACTCGGATCAGAAGATAAACGTGTTTTTTTACTTTGACCAGTAAATATAGATTTTTTAGCAGAAATGGCTTCTAAGTTAAAATTGTCTGATAAAAGTGAAGAAGAAATAAAAACAATTCTTTCTTCCAAAATAACGCATATGCAACGAGAAATATGGGAAAGTACAATATTAAAAATCGAAGCATACAAAAGCATAAATATCCATACCTGAACAAATGATAAAATACAATGAATTATAGAAAATAAACTTTTAGAAATAGATTGCACCAAATTGGAAGATACAAATTTTGTTGCAGCAGAATTTTTTGAAAATGATAATCGTTTAGATACCTCCAAATGAATAGAAAAGGCTTTTGATATCTATACGCACAGCCCTGATAAAAAGCTTATTATAGTGAGTGCAATCCCTTTTGAAGAATTTCAAGAACAACATAAAAATAATACAAAATTAGAATTTTTACTTACTCAAAAAAACATCAGATTTTTATGGTTGTATGACCCTATAGCTTTCAAAGAATTTAAGGAAGAGACATGATTTAGTTTCGATGCTGACGAAGAAATAATTAAATCAATTAAACCCAGACCCATCAAAACTTTTAACCCTAAAATATTAGAAAATCTTTTTGAACCAGACTATCTTTCTACAATCACTTTCAATATGTGACTTAATAAACCAGATAATACAGAAGGTATAATGAAGGAGTCTCTAAAAAAAATTAATCTAAAAAATATCAAAGATTCTATTTTTATAGAAGTTTTTGCAATATATAAAGAATGACAATGGCTACAAAGTATGGAATGACTAGACATCGCAATGGAAGAGCTACAAAATAATCCAGATAAAAAAATTATCCTTACAACTCCATGTGATATAGAATCTCTAAAAGCTATAGCTAAGGGGGCGCATAAAACAGATAAACTAAACTTTCTTCTCTGAAGAAAAAATGTTAAGTTTTTTGAATATGGTACTGATGAAAAAGCATTAGAAACAATCTTTGATGAACCATGAGATAATATAGAAACAAATGAAACTATTTTGAGTACCATGCATTTTTATGAATCAAGATGATGGAATCCTTATCTTAAAGATTTTTTTACAACATTAGATCTAAATAAATTGAATCTAAAAAATAGTATCGTAGTAGATTTAAGACCAGATAGTAGTGATAGTCGGGATGATATGGATTGACTAAAAATAGCTTCTGAAGCACTACAACAACATCCTGATGCTAAAATAATTCTTTGTTCTTTAATCCCTACAGATATATTCCAAAATGTAATCAAATGAAAAAAACCTGAACAATATCTTAAAGCATTACTAGAATGAAAAAATGTAAGATTGATACAATCTTCATGATGAAACAGTATGACAAAAGAAGAAGTACTCAAACAATTTGAGGGTATGTACGATAATATTCAATCATCAGAAATCGATGGTTGAGGAAAAACATTTCAAGAACTTGCAGAAATAGAATCAGAAGTAGCATTCCAAAAACTTATGGAATGAGAGATTTCTCATTTTCTACATGATGCATGACATTGGCTAGATGATATGGGAATCAGAAATGTGCCATATGAAGAAAAACTTGAATTTTGTTTCTTCAAACAACCACAGGAGGAAAAAACAGAAAAACGATTGGAGTTTGAAAACAGACTTATTGCACTTTTACAGATTCAGCATCCAAGTTTTAAATTACTACCAAGAGAAAATAATCTTCAATGGATTATAGATATGTATAAATATTCAAGAGCACAATGACTACCAGAATGAACAAGATTTGAAGGTGTATATGTAGATTGGGACTGATGTTTATATGATAATAAAAATCTAAAGTTTAATCAAAAAATTATAGATATGATCAAAGAATGGGAAGCTAAATGATATGTCGTTACGATCCGAACTTGATGAAATTTACAAATGAAACAAACCCTTTTGGATGAGGCAGGATTGAAGTATAAAATACAAGATAAAACGGATTATAAATGATGAATAGTTGAGGTCGCTATAGATAACGACTCGCAAGAACTTCTCCTTGCCAAGGCAAAAATAAAATCTGAAACACATATAAAAGTTTAAAATTATAGAAAATACTATAAGCAAATAATCCGCTATCAAGGCGGATTTTTTAATTGAGACACAATTAAAAATTTTATTTTAGTAAAATTTTTATGATTTCGAAATTATACCAAAGATTTTAGATACATAAATTATTACTAATTTATGCTTTCTAAAGCATTCGGTATACTTGTTGCTAATTTTTGACAACAGTATTTACTAGTTCTGAATTGACATTCAGCTGTTATTATATAAATTACAAAATGTCAATCACAGATCATTAACAAACCTTAAAACTATAAACTCATGGAAAATTTATTTGTCATTCGTCACGGAAATTACAGCAAAGAAAACGGTAACTTAACGAGTTTTGGTCAAGACCAAATTGGGATTTTGACCAACAAAATCAAAAACTTATCGCTAGGTACAAATGCTGTAATCATCACATCTACCGCACCACGCGCGCTTCAAACGTCTGATATCATAAGGAATATTCTTTCGATTCCAGACATTGTACGAGAACCATTTATTTGGTCTCATCCAGATGATGCGCCACAGCTTTCATACTACAAGGATCAAGATCCATCCAAAGTCATGGATATCGTCAAGAAATTCATGCACAATGACGTCGTGATTTTGGTCAGCCATTATGAAGTTGTCAACCAGTTTCCAAAATTTTTTGCAAAAGAAGTTTGGAACAAGGACTTGGACTTCCCAAAACTTGAACCAGGTGAAGCAATACATTTCGACATTCAAAATGAAAAATTTAAAGTCTTGGATAATTCGGATGCAATGATGAATTCCAAGCTTGAAATACTTCATAATCTGTTGATTATTGCCGATCCTCGTCCGAGTCTCCCCCCAGAATTATCTGATTACACTGATGACTTTGAAGAATTTAAAGCATCTACCGCCTCGTGTACAGATAGTTTTGATCCTAAATATATCGAAGCACTTAGGATATTTCGCGACAAACTTTTTCGCAACCTTAATGCTTAGATATGACCCGGGAACAGGGGGAAATACTGAACATCTTTTTTAACAGAATATAAAAACAATCAACAAAATAACAAAACTACGAATTATGGAAAATTTTGAAATCCCGAAAATCCCCAAAAAAAGACAACTTAAAGTCAAATCCACAAGAGAGTCAAAACTCAAAAAGTGGATTACATTATTGAAACAATTTGACCCTTATGGAATGTTTTCCAGGGCATTGACGACAAATGATGATTTTGTAAATGACAACAAAGACCTCTTTAAGGACGCCATATTAATTCATCGTTTGGATGCTAAACTCGAATATCATGACATGGCATATATCATACTCTATTGCTGTTTCAATAATGATGGGAAATTCCAAATCATTTACGATGGCAATTATGAGGACTATGATTTAAGCGATTCGTCAAGTGATGTTCTTTATAATCATTGTGATGATACTGCTGTATCTTGGCAGAGTGGATATCATCTGATGATTGAAATCGTCGAAAAAGCCTTTGGTTGCAAAAATGAAAAACATTTTGAACCGCCAAAATAAAAAAAAAGATCTCGTCTAGTTTTTAGGCGAGATTTTTTAGTTGAGCCACAATAAAAATACGGCACTATATTGAGGATTTTTATGATGTCGAAAGTATAGTTTGCCAATCGAAAATTATTCGTTTTGGAAACTATATATCCTTCAATCAAAAATGAAAAATATTTTTGAAG
>CAJAPL010000153.1 GCA_903943625.1 uncultured bacterium | reverse complement strand
TTGCATGAATCTGTCACATTTGCAAGGCTCAATATAATTTTCCAGTAAAATGTTCCTGATGTAGTTCTACAAACATAAAAGATTTTGGCATGTGAACACAAAAATTAGCAGAATTTATTCAAAATGAATACTGAATCACAAGCACAATAATAGAATCAGAAACAGCAAACTCTCCAAATAAAATCAAAAAACTTCTTGAAAGCTTAAAATCTTGAGGGTCGTCACCCGAAATTACCATCTGAACTTCATTGCTTTGTCAACCCATAAAAGATTATGATTTTGATCTAATCATATTTTTAAACGCAGATCTATGACTAAGTATTCCCGATTACAATTCGTCGGAAAAAAACTTCTATTTCTTGTATGAGGCATTTACAAAACATAATTGTCAAAATTTTATAGTTCAAAGTTTTAATCCTAGCCATCACAGTATTCGTCAATCATGTAAATTAGACAAAGATTGATTTTACGATATAGAGAACGAATTTAGAAAAGTTAACGATTACCCTCCATTTAAAGACATATGCATCATCCTCTACAAAAACGAGATCGAAGAAAAATTATTCAACAAAGTTGATAAGTTATATAAAGAACTCCTATACCTCAAAGAAAAATATCAGATTAAGGATATTGAAATATATTCTACACCGCCTCTTATTTACAAAATATTTTGAAAATACAGATACAACATAATCCTCAAATGATCAGGAATTAGAAATTTTATGGACATAGTTTATACCAAACTCAAACTAAACCAGAATTGATTTAAGATTAATCGACAAGCAGAAAGTATTGTATAATATTTTATAAATTGTCAAGTCTTATTGCTTATAAAGCAGCTAGATTTTGCTTAGTAAGCTTTTTTTTTTATAATTATACAGAGACGCATATGAAAACTTGAAGTTGATGAAAGTTTTTAAACGTCGAAGTTATACCGATTAAGTTTTGATGTAGGAAACAGGTATAATATGTGTTTTACACGAGTAAAAACAAAAAGATAATGATAGATAATATCAACAATATTGTAATAGATACCGATTATTCAAAAACGATCCCAGGCAACTGATACGTTAATTTTGTGGTTCCAGTAGTGAAAAAGGAATGATTTTTTGATAAAATATTAAATTCTCTATTCTGATGATGAGCATGAAAACCCAGTAGAATCCCTTGAATGAAAAAACCGTCAGAACCAAAACCCGAAAACACACTCATAAAAGATAAAGATCTTAGAGATCAAGTAAAATATATTCTCGAATTACCCGATGCTGATTACAATGATAAAATGCTTACAAGCAAGTTAAGAGAATTCATTTCAGAAGTACAGACACATTATAGCTCTACCATATGAGATTATAAATCACACATAGCTCCATCTTACCGAGAATTCAAATGAAATCAGTTTAATGTAGGATGATTACTAGGCAAATCTTATTATGCACAAAGCTATCCATCTTACATAGATGCGCTACGGACTAGGGACTTGTTGAGTTTTCACGGCAAACGAGACATGACATTTTTCATTTACC
>CAJAPL010000152.1 GCA_903943625.1 uncultured bacterium | reverse complement strand
GTGAATTTTTTTTAGCAGGATAAATTAGGTATATTGATTGTAATCTAGACATCCCTCTTTGTCAAATTTTTCCCCATCAAGTTAAACTTTTTTTATAGAAATTATAACAAGTATAATTACAGCTGGAAAGACTGCTCTGAATAACAAAACAAGAAAAATCAAATGGCGGATGATTTTTCTAGAGCTTTTGAATACTTTTGGGGTTTATCCTGAAACCCATGAAGGGCGATGCCAAAAGTATTTCGCCGAAGGCATTTATCATAGCACAGTAAAATAAAATATTTTTGGTTACTTATAGTCAGGCATTATTTTCTTCAAGGGGAACAGGAATTGAACCTATCCCTTCGGCTTCGGAGACCGACGTGCTACCACTGACACCACCCCCTTAACAATTTGTCATTCTGAACAAAGTGAAGAATCCAGGTTGTTTATTTTCTATATCCCTCTGGATGTTTTGCCTTGCTCAACATGACAAGTAATTATTTTTTACTCTTATAACTTCTTTGTATATTCTTTGCAAGATAATATCATGAAAAGATAGCGAAGAATAAATTTAATCCAAAGAATATTCGATTGGGTTCCAATAAACTAAACCAAGCAACAAAAACACTTCACAATGTCAGAGCAACATCACGACGCAAGCTCCCGGTTTTGAATGCATATCAAAGCCCAAGTACAACTAGTCACACTATAAAAATTATTGTTGTGTATCACTCAAATAAATACAGAGACCATATAACCAAAGCCAATCACGATATCGATAAAATAGTCGCATCAAATTTGTCATTGGTGTTTAGCATCATCAAGACTCAAGCTATTATAATCATAATCTGTAGAATCAAGAAAAAGATTGATAATCAACTATAATATCCCACCAATGAATACAAAAACATTATCGAACTTCCAATCAATAAGAGTCGATCTTTTGTAGACGCTGTTGGATTTTTTAATTTTCTAGGAATAGCCCATGCGGCTCCCGTCACTAAAATCAGAGAACCCAAGATACCAATCCAAAATGAATAATCCATTTTTCTAATTATAATTTAAATTTTTTGTTGCTGTTTTCATTTATGCTCAGAATTTAAGATGTTTTTTTTAAAATTTTGGATTTATATTCAAAGTCAGTAGCCGTAACATAAGTACAAATTAATTAACGATATATGCAACAAATCATCTTAATCGACGCCACTAAGAATCCGTTAAAATTCATCGTCTATTTTTATAGACCGGTCTTTTTATACGATAGGCTTTAATTAATGCTTTTTAGGTGCCTCTGATTTTTTCGATAGTCTGTTTGACTTTTTAGTTTTATGATTTACAGTATCTTCTAGTCTATTTTGTGAGGTTGAATCATTTTGAAAAATTATCTTATTTTTGATCATATAAATGATTAACCAAACGATAAACAAAATCAATATCAAATGTTTTATTTTATAGTCTGTAACCAACAAATAGATTCAATAATCTGATCCTATTTCTGATACCCTATAGATATAATTTATCAATAATTCCTGTATATAAATAAATCCACTTCGTGGCCATAGCCAATATAAAAATATACTTATAAAGCCATAAATCATCACAAAGGGGACTATAGGCAAAACAAATAAATTTGTCACAAATCAAATTAAATTTATCTTTCACATAAAGAATATTATTACTGGGAATATTCATAGATTCGCTCATATACTCGGCTTGATATAGCTCTTATAGACTGTTGTTAGTTTTCTTACAAAGTAAGTCTGTTGTTCTGAGGACGACTGTCATTCTGATTTTCCTGATGTCATTCCGGCATTAAGTTTTGCAGCCGGAATCTCTTTTTTTTCTTCTATATCTTTGTTTCAGTTAAATATCCTAATACCTATAATAGCCCCAAAACTTAAAAGAAATCATAGATCATACAAAAGGAAGTATGGATTGAACAACAACATCAGTACAAAAACGATATAGACCGATCTCCGAAAATTTATCTCTCTCCCTACAAATAACGCCATCATACCAAGTCACCCAAATATCACCGCGCGCATTACACTGGAGTCCATTCAGCAGACTAGAGAGTACAAAATAATGGACAAAAGTATTACGAAATTTCTGAAATAAAAAGGTAGAAAAAATAATACAAATCACAAGAAAATCGTTAGCATGATTATATTTCATCCGCTTACTGCTATTAAGTGGACTAGTCAACTATCTATAAAATTTTGATAATCTGATTTTGGAATTTGAGATTTGTCTCCTATCAACATTCATAATATCAATCATGCATTGCGGCCCTCTCCATATGTCGAAATTATTTGTGACTGTAATGATCTTTTCATTTTTTGAATCAAGCCAATCTGTCATTCCGGCCTTGTTGACGAAGTCTGCAGCCGGGATCTACTTTCTAATACTATTCAATTCTGTTCATATATATTACCCCTATAACCCTTCATAATCAACCGTTTATCATAGTCAAATGACCGATTCCATAGTCATGAAAAATTATTATTTAGCCCCAATAAATTCACGTCTTTTACATATCAAACCAATCGCAGCTCATCTCAGATTTTATATCTTTTTTCTGTATTTAGTATATACTTCTCTCAAGAGAAATTATGGAAAATATATTTCCCAAAAGAATATGTGTCTACCATTTTTCATGTTCAGATATAGTAACCAAAGACTTGTTTTTCTCAGGTCATTCCCGACCCGCCGCTTGTCATTCCGGTCTTGTTGACGAAGTTTGCGGCCGGAATCTCATTAAAGCCCACAAACTCTTTTGCTAGCTCTGGACTGTAGTTATATTGCTTGACCACTATCGCTCATAGTGAAACTATAAATGCCAAAAGCAAAATAATAATATATTTTGTGTGAGTAAAAAATCTGTTTTTGTATTTTACAATTAAAAATATTGTAATAAAAAATAAACAAAAAATAAATACAAACAACGATATTTCTATATTTTGAAAAAATGTATTTGTAATAGTGAATATTATAAATGACAGCATGAAAACTAGCATTAAAAATTTTTTAGACTAAAAAACTTCAAAATAAATACATCTTAAATATGCTCCGCAGGATTACTTTTTTTCATTGCCAAAAAAGTAATCAAAAATGCTAGTTCTTTACAAAACTCGCCACAACCGTTCTGTTTGTTTTTCTATTATGATCAGCAGCTCAAACAATTTGTAAAGAACCAAATCATTGACTACATTTCTTTTTAAATTCATTGCAATATTTACACATATATTAGGCTGTAAATGTGTAAAGCTGGAAAGTCCGCATAGATAGCAAATCGCCAAAACACACGCAGGCTGTTTTGGCTTGAGTTTTTGTTTACTTTTGAGTCAAGTCAAAAGTAAATCTCAGCGAAGCGTTAATAATTACCCCAACATCTTCTCTATCTTCTCTTCATAAACTAAAGCTTGATAATTTTTTTTGAAAACTTTTAGTGGATATAAGAAATGTAGTCTAGCTCCTATTCATCAATCACTATTATAGAACAGACTCAGTGTCTCTGAAAGTCAGTGTTTTGTCCGATTATAGAATTCTATATCTGGGATGTGTTTTTTTAATTGCGTAAAATATTGAGCATCATCATTTATGTCACATGGGAAAAATATTTTTTTATGCTTAGGATAATCATCGCAAAAATTTTGTATTCTACTTAAACCATCACTCCCCCGACTTTTGGGGGTTAGGTTTATCAAAATATATGGGAATAGCGATTTGTCTTTTTGTGGTTTAGATTCTATAAATTGGTTAAGAACATTTAAAGAAAAATCCTGATAGAGATTGGCCTCTTTATTATATTTTTTTGCTATATGATGCG
>CAJAPL010000151.1 GCA_903943625.1 uncultured bacterium | reverse complement strand
TCAATCATAATGCGTGGTTTTGGGATAAGAAGACAGCAGGATAAACCATTTTTGAATTGACTTAAATTTGTTAGTCGGATTTATATAGCTTTTCTTATTATATGCTTTTCTATATTTTCGTTTTATTCCAATATTACGAATATAGTTTTTTCAAAAGATAAAATAGATGTTTTCAAAGAAGATCTCAACCAGATTGCTTTCTATTTTTGGAACTTTGATAAGCAAGTATCTGAGTTTATCCTCAAACTTGACGATGTCGTGCAAGACTATGTAAAGTGAGATAATGTACTTATCACAAGGGAAAAAGACATTGATGCGGTCTGGCTATATATCAAAACTCATAAAGGCTATTTACGTAAATTATGATTTTCCAATTATGATTACTTAATGACCTTTGTCTCTAAGGCACGAAATTATAAACAAGAAATATTTACCTTACTGGGCAAAGATAAACCGTTCAACTATCTTATCTTACTTCAAAATACTAACGAAAAAAGACCCAATTGATGATTTTTCTGATCATTTGCATTTATCAGAGTTTACCAGTGACACATCCAGACACTTGAAATAGTAGATTCATATTATCCTGACTTTATAGCTTACAATACCCGCCTCAAGATACCTTGATGGTCTAGCGTATTCTTGTCTGATCCCCAAATATGATTTATATCGGCTAATAAGTTTTGATTTAGTGATGTAGATGGTAAAAACATAAAAGATTTATACGAGAAGATGTTTAACGAAACTTTTGATATGGCAAAGGTAGAAAAGACTATGGCTCCTGATTTATATGATAAGCTTTTGTACAAGAACATAAAATGAGTGATTTTCCTTAGGTCTGATCTAGTTGAAAAACTAATGCCGTGAATCAAACAAAAGATATGGGAGCGACAGTTTCTCAATGCTTCTGTTGACCTTATAAGGAAAGAAGTGCGCGGCAATAAGAAGGAACTTTATATAAAGGAAGTAAAAGATTTTTTTGATCAAAATAAATCAAGTTTAGCAAAAAATTTTGTCAACCATTTCCAAGAAATTCTAGATGAAAATTTGTTCTCAATTTATCTCTCTAATATCTCTACAGGACTAAATACCTTTATGAAAAATAATCGCCTAGAGACTGTTTTTTCTACTGGTAGTATATATGCTTGGGATACCAATAACTCTTTTAATAAGGTAGATTGATTTGTAACAAAAAAGATACAGATAAAAAATGATATCTGAGATGTATTGCTAGAATCTTATAGTGATGTTATATCTATCAATGATTTGCCATCATGAACTTATAATATGCAAATTACATACACATTGGATATTCCCAAAGAATATTTTGATTTTATTATATGATTAGAAAAAAAATATTGAATCACTTTGACCGAAAGAGAAAGATCTATATTGGCTTTACAACCAGCTCGTTATGATCCAGATCCAGTAGAGAAGTGGTGGGAAACAAAGGCTACTGTCTATTTTCCCTTCAATATTGATATACTGGATACGAAGTGAGAAATATTCAATAATAAATATTTTGTAGCTCCATTTGCTGATGGATTATTTTATCAAATGAGAATAAACGATAACCATACTAGTAAGAACATAAATATAAAATTTCAGAAAAAATAAACCAGATTTTTATTGGTAAATCATATCATGCAAAACAATAAAATCCAGCAAAACATAGAGCTTCTCCAGTGATTTTATAGGTTTTTGAATATATGAAAATTTTTGGAGAAAGTGATTCAACAAAAAGACTTTTCTGATTTGGCTGTAGATTCCCCTGTCGCTACCTGAGATAAAAAAAATTTTGTATTAAAATGAGCGGTTGTTAAAAAAATACTATCAGATATATATGCCAATCCAGGGAAGAAAAATATATTTGGATATATGGTGGAGATAAATTCATTTAGATGAATATTCTCTATTACTAGAGAGATGATAGACACTCAGAAAGATTTCCAAATATTTCTGGATAAAAAACTAAAGGATAAATCTTTCGCATTTGAGCAAGTTATTAGATTCCTTAGGAACGTGCTTAATCACATCGAAAACGCTGATGTGATGCTAAAAATAGAGGACTTTGTAAAGCAAAAAGATTTTATCTTAAAAGAAAAAAAGCTTTCTATAATATCATTTGATATCAAGTACGCTGATTATTTTGTAGAGTGGAAATGAGGCAAAAACTATGGTTTGGATATTAAAATTGATTTTTCTAAGTTGAAGGAATGACAAAAGGTCTTTGATGTTGTGCCGTTACATCAGGTTTATTTGCTTGCCGAATTTTGTTTCAATTTATCCGAGATTTTTAGGAGTGTAATGAGAGTGGGCGAGAAAAAAACTGCTAAGAAATTTAAATCAAAGTTTCAAAGGAGGAAATAAATATAGTCATATATATTTTTTATATTCATCGATTGGCGTCCGAGAACTTACTTAATTTTAATAGGCGATTTATTTCTTTTTTAATACTTTTGATGTCATCTGTGTCGAGTGGTTGATATCCTTTTTTGTGTCATGGTATAATTGGTTCTCCATATTTTTGTACTTTAGCGTCAGTTGCCCTACAATAAAGATGTATATGTAGATGTGGCGTTCGATTACCATTTTCTTGGTAATTAATTCTTCATATGTTTATTCATATTTTCTTCATTGCTGTTTTTATGGCTTCTCCAGATATAATCGTTAGTCTCATTAGTTCTATTGCTTGTTTGGGCTTTAGCTTTGTTCTGTCTGTAATGTCGGATTTCGCAGAAATCTTTATGTGACCTCACTCTAGTCTGTCGATTTCAGGCTTTTTAGGTGTCTCTACTATGAAATTGTCTGTTTCGTAAATAATGGCCATAGTTGGTTGTTTTTCTAAAAATTAGCTTTTACTTCTCAGCTATCAATACAACATCTCTTTCTACTCTATCTATTATTTGGATATTTGAGAATCAGGTTTGTTTTAGAAGTTTTATTGTATAAGCTTCATCCATTC
>CAJAPL010000150.1 GCA_903943625.1 uncultured bacterium | reverse complement strand
TATTTATAAATGAATCAGATTTTAATTTGGTATTTTGTTGCGATAAATATTGCGACTTTTATTGTGTGGGGAATTGATAAATGGAAAGCCAACAATGCTAAGCGGAGGATAAGTGAAAAAGTTTTGTTGATCATGACTGGAGTATGATGAGTGATATGAGCCCTTATATGAATGCAATTATTCCGTCACAAGACGATCAAGTCAAAGTTTCTAACATGGTTTTGGTTAATAATATTTTTGTGGATAGTTTTGGTTGTTATTTTGATATATAATTTCTCATAAGATAATTTCTCATAAGATAATTTGTTATACATTTTTTGGAGAACTAGACTAGACAGTATCTCATAATATCTATGACACACTATTGACTTTTGTTTTTAACTTGAAATACTATGTTGTTTTGTTATAGTGGTTTTTAATGCCACTATTTTTGGTGACATCAAAACAAATCTTACAAACAAAATACAAAAAACTCACTCATGAAAAAGAAAATCATTACACTGACACCGGCTGAGATGACAACGCTGTTGATCATCTACGGGGAATCTAATCGCGGATTTTGGCCCAAACTTAACGAAAAGCTGGACTACATTAGCGAAAGTTATCCAAAGAATGAATTCCCGATCCCTGATGATTGCGAAGAAAAATTCCAAATCTCAATCCCTGTTGAAGAAGGCCAAAATTTCCTGCTTACGATCCAGTCTGCGCTCGAGAACAATGCCCTCGATGGCTACTGGGATGAGATTACTACATTCAGTGCCCGCATGGAAACACTTATCACAGAAGCGGAAGAGGTGGAAATGACCAGGGCAATGTGTATCCTGCTCGGCAACGTAAAGCTTTCTGACACTCTGATCAAGAAGCTCACCGATCAAAAAGTGGATATATTCCAAATCAAAATCGGAAGTAAAAGGCAGAGGCTCGCCAATAAAGCACAGCGTATCGTGGCTGTCGCTATGGCTACCGATGAAGACATCGAAGCTTTGGTGATCATCATTGTCGCTGGTGATGTTAAGCCCCGCATCATTGAAGAATGTCTTGAGACATTCGATGATTTCGCCGCTGAGGACATCTTTGTTTATCAATTCGTTCCCGACGGATTTTCCGTAGCATGCAGTGCTGTTGACGTCAGGATCGCCCATGAAAATCAAATAGAATGGGGAAATGATATCCACATCACGTTGCCGCCTGATGAAGAACCGGTGGATTAACAACAAAACAACCGTGACAGTCGTTAACTGTCTTGAAGGAAGCCTTTATATTGGGCTTCCTTCTGCCTTATCCATTTTTTTTAGATTAAAGATAATTGCGCATATATAATATTTTAGCCATATAGCATTGACTTAATCTTTTATCTTGAAATAATATTTTAATTTCTTATAAAGCTCTTTGGTATTATTAGTACCTATATATATCCTACAAATTAATCACTAATCACTAACTAAAAACAAAAAGACAAACAACATGAAAAAACGTATCAAATTGTCAGCAAAATGGATGATTGCACTTTTGGCAATCCATCTGGAATTAAAGTTTGGGTTGTGGCAAGAACTCAATGAAAAACTGGACAAAATAGATTTGGATCATGAAGGAGAGATTCCTGAAGATTCCGATGAAATATTTCAGCTTTCGATTCCGGTTGATGAAATCGTGGTTTTTGAGGAAACCCTTCAGGAAGCCGGGGGAAACGAAGAGTTGAGTGATTACTGGGAAACAATCCAGGAAATTCTTGATGCCCTTCCGGACATGCTTGAAAATGCTCCCGAAGAACCCATTGTCAGAAAGGTTGTGGTAACCCTGGGAAGCAGTATCATGCTGTCTGAAAAGACCATCGCCACCTTGAAGTCGCAAAATATTGAGGTGATCCCAGTTAACATCTATGAGGATGCTGAGAAAATCATTTCAACGGCAATCGCAGAGGATGAAGATATCATCTTCGAATTCATGCTGATTGTGGAAAGAGGTCTCAGTGGAGATCTGACTGAGGGCATTTATGCCATTCTGGGTAAAGCAAGCAATAGCATCCCACCTCTTTATTACATCGGAGAGGGATCCCCGCTTTTCGGAAATGGTATCTGCATAGTTGACGAAACTGGCGTTGATTGGCAAGATATCGGTGTGGACATGCCCAAACCTGAATTGCAGAAAACGGATTAAACCGTGATAGTCGGTATAACTATTATGAAAGAAGCCCTTATTTTACTGGCTTCTTTCTGCGTTATGATAAAATATTCCACAAAGAGTTGACTTATTATATTATATTGTAATTGTTGGCTATTTTAGTATGATGTGCTTTAGTGTTGTTGTTTTAAAATAACACCGTTATTAAAAAAATGTACAAGCAAAATAAAATCAAATGACCGAAATCACATTGACGTCAGCTCAGATGGCTATCTGGCTGACGATTTACCGGGAGTCCACCATCTGTACAGCTATTGTATCACAGATGGAGGAAATTAGTCAGTTTTATCCTAATGGGATTCCTGAAGACTGTGAAAATAGTTTTGATCTACAAATTCATGCGAGTGAAAAACGCAGAATCATTGGGGCAATTAATAAGGCGATTAAAATGACGACAGAAAAGACCAAACTGAGTACATTTAAGACTCAGATGGAATCGCTATTAAATGCAGCATAAGCAGCCTCAAGACAAAAGCAATATCACTTAGCATCGCAAGGGAGCTCGGTATCGTCCGTGGCTTCCTTTTGCATATTATTTGTATTTGATATAAAAAATATTATATTGTTACATGTATTTTAAATCTTACTAACAAAATGCTGTATTTTATACCTACTCCTCTTTGAAACAGAGATGATATTACAGTCCGCGCTTTGAATTTACTCAAAGAATTAAAATATTTGATATGTGAAGATACTAGGACTACAATGAAACTCTTGGCTATGTATGAAATAGATTATAAGGATAAACAATTTTTGTCATTGACTAGTTTTACTACTCAGAGTAAATTTAATCATTATCTAAATATCTTAAAAGAAAATAATGTGTGACTTGTAAGTGAGGCTGGCACACCAGGATTATCTGATCCATGAAAAAGTATGATAAAACTATGTAATGAAAACTGACTGCTCTACTCTATCCTTCCATGAGCAAATGCTCTTGTGCCTGCGATAGTGTGAGCATGATTTGATAGTTCAGAGTTTATTTTTTTGTGATTTTTACCACAGAAAAAATGAAGGCAGACGGCATTAAAATGAATAATAGAATGACAGATGCCAGTATTTTTCTATGAATCTGTGCATAGGATTGAAAAGCTTTTGAAAGAATTACAAGAACTTGGCTTTAAGTGACAGATAAGTATAGCCAGGGAGATTAGCAAGATGTTTGAACAATATTTTACTGGAAGCTTAGATGAGCTTATAAATTTAGTTAAAGAAAAAAAACTCCCATTGAAATGAGAGTTTGTTGTAGGGGTCAAAAACTAATATATTATTTCTTTTTCTTTCATCATTTGCCTTTAACATTGTTAGGCTGATTGTTTTTACCTTTAGTAGACTGGTTGTTTTTACCTTTAGTAGACTGGTTGTTATTGATATTTTTATTAGGGGTTCATTTTTTTTGAATCTGGGGATTTTGATTGTTTCTGTTGTCAATCTTTGGTGCTGGTTTGTTTTTAGTACTGTTTTTGTAAATCTTTTCTGTTGGGATAGGTGTGGTTGGAATGTCACGAACAAATGGTTCTTTGGGGGTCTTTGCCTTTACGGTTGCTTTTGTAATGTCTTTTGATTTTTTAATCTCTGATTTTTTAATACTTTC
Organism: uncultured bacterium; assembly: GCA_903943625.1. Lineage (GTDB taxonomy): Bacteria > Patescibacteriota > Gracilibacteria > Absconditabacterales > Absconditicoccaceae > UBA6263. Next base: position 4,283 of record CAJAPL010000150.1, on the reverse strand, counting down.
CAATACCTCTTTGGACGTCTTCCATTCTGATGGGCCACCTATTAATTTTCTTCAACTTTTTCTGGCTAGTTTTATTGAGACGTCTATACCAGCTAATATTTTTGGGATATCCAAATCTGAGCATCATTGTTCTTTTAGATGCATAACAAGTTGAGTAGTGTTTGGTATACAATTCCCGCTTGCTATATCTTTATCTATCAAACCATAATTTTCTGGGAGTCACAATTTAGATCGCTGTAAATTATATGGGTCTGTTTTTCTTCACCTTCAAAAAATAGATGTAGCAACTTGTTGGTGAGTGAGGACATGGTTTTTTTTGATTTTATATTTCCATCATAAATTACAGTTTAATTCTTTAACTGCACTATATTGCGCCTCATTCCAGTCTTCTCATCCCTTAGCCTCTACTTCTATACCTATAGATTTGAATGTTATATTTTTATCCCCTCGCCAAACAGCATTATAATTGGGGTCCAATTCACGTCAAGCATGATTTATTTGTCTTAAGCTTCCATCGCCGCCAGTTAACATAAATATTTTTCAAGTTTTATTGACAAAAAAATGTGCTGTAACTTTGGGAATATCCCCTATGTTTCAACCCGTACTATGTAATATTATATTTGTTGGATTTGTTAATGGCGGCATTTTATCTATACTTTCAGCTCTTTTTTCTTTAGCTGTATTTGTACGAATTTTGGAAGTTATTTTCGTGACTTTTGTTTTCATGAAATTTTCATAGGAGGCTGGTGTTACTTCTATATTCTCCTCGTAGATTAGATTATCTCATTCTGCATACACATCACTGTGTGTTATAGTAATATCTGTAGTTTCAGTTTTATTTTCTTTATCTACTTTTTCTGTTTCTTCTGCTGATTTTTTAGTCGCTTGTACAAAATCCTTATAGTACTTTGCATCCATGGGGATCCATACATCGTCACTACTATTGGGGGCTCGTCATATTCTGTATTTGGTATTGAAATTTATAATAGCGACACTAAGCGCGAATTTTAAAAACTCTGGAGCCTCTATGTTTCAACTATCCTTGATATTCTTTAAGTAATTTACCTTATCTATTACATTTTTTTGGAAATTGCTATCGTTTATTTTGTCTTCAATAATTTTACCTAGGTAATATTTATCTTTATAAGGCACAGTGTCATACTGAGCATAGGGATTGGTATCTAAATATGGCTCAATAAATTGTTTAGATATATATATTTTGACTGTATCTGGAATAAATTTAGGGTTGATATTGTTATCGATCAATATATCGTTTATAATATTACCCAACAATGTCCCATCCTTTAATTTCAGTTCCCCCGTTCTCTTTTTCTCAAGAAATAACTGGAATAAGTTTCCGCTATTTTTCTCAAATGTCTTATATAGGGTCAATTTGCTTTTTGCCAAATCTACAGCTTTCTTAATGGATGAAATTACCTCAGTATAATTTATCATCTCTTGCGCCTTGCTTTTGGTTAATTGTATATTGTCTCTTGTTATTATGACACTGGTATCTTTTGAGTAATCTTTATCAAAAAAATTTCTATATATTACTTTATAAGCTGATTCTTTGTCTGTATAATCTCAGCTACATCACATTTGCTTGACGATATCTTTCACAAAATCATCTCGGTTATCTTCACCGCTATATTCAAGTAACTTCTGTATTTTATTTAATCATGCGTTGTATGACGCATATACAAAATTATCCATATCTTCCTTTTTAACCGAGGGATTTTTTTTCTCAAATTCTTTTTTGTTTTTAAGAAAATATAATATTCAATATACAATATTATCTGCAGGATTAGTATTTGGTGAATATCATGTAGTATCCACTTTCGCTCATTTAAGTAACTTATTTATATCAGTTATTGCTGGTTGTTTAAGTTGAAAATATCCATAAGCATCTGTTGATGATGTTGCTTTGGAGTTTAAGCGACTTTCTTTGATTGCTAGAGGTAAAAATCTCTCAATCCCTATATTTTCTCAATTTAATAATTCTGGCATATTGCTTTTTAATTTTTGGAGTTTTTTTTGGGCGTCTCGATAATGTTCAAAAAAGGTTTTATACAGGTCCCCTTCCATTTCATCATTATCTCCATCCACTATTTTTATCTGTTTGATTGTTCCATAATATGTACCGATATTATTATCGGTAAATACGCTATGCAAATCTTTTTTCTTTTCAGTAGTTTCTTTGGTTATTTTATGAGTGGCATATGCCCCTAAAAGTAATGCCAATAGGATAAAAGCAACTGAATTTTTATTCACTCACAAATCGCCATCATTTTCCCTAATCTGAGGGCTATTGATTATATCATGTGGGGAATTCAATATTTCTACCATTTCTATTGAAAAATCTAAAACTATTTATATTTTAATCAAAACATATTTATTTGTCAAAATAAACATGAAGAAAGCATCGTATTACGCAATACAAGTCAGGTTTGGAATCTTAATTTCACTTATGTTGTTTCTATCTGCCTGCGTGCAGATAAAACCTTGAGATGGATATTATTATGGGATGAATAATGAAGTAACTTGGAGTCTATCCTGAGTTGAAGATATTACCTGAGAAATATACATCACTCCATGAAATTTCCAGCCTTATTATGATAGTTTAGCTAGCACCAAAAGTTGATTACAAATACAGGTTTATGAATTTACTGAAAAAAGGATTAAAAACCTGATTAAAAATCTTTTGAATAAAGGGACTGATGTGAAAATAATCATTGAAGATAAAAAATTTCAACAATATAGAAATACCTATAAAGACCTCATAAATCTATTTACTTGATATAAAAATATCGAAATAAAATCTGATAAACAAATGTGAACAGAATATATACACAGCAAGGTAGATCTGCTTGATGATAGCTTTTGGATCAAGACAAATAATATTACCGCCTCCGCCTTTAAATCTAGTCGCGAATATATGTTTCGCAGTTATGATGGGGGCGTCAAACAAAGTTTAGATAAGATTTTTGACAAAGATTGGCGTTGAGAAAAAATTGAAACAAAAGACATTCATCCAAATTTGCTAGTCTGTAATATCAATTGCAGAGACATAATTGAAGATATGCTCAATAAAGCCAAAGAATCTATTTTGATTGAAACTCAATATATTACTGATCCAAATATTTTTGAAATATTAAAATCCAAAAGCATTCTCTCATGATTTCAAATCATAGTGGCCGATACTGATGATAACGATAATTTGTTAAATTATTTCTGACCAGCGAAAGTCAAAAATCTAAAAAAACCTTATGTTCATGCCAAAATGATTCTTATTGATAACAAATATTTAATCCTGGGGAGCATGAATCTATCACAAAATTCATTGGATAAAAATAGAGAGATCTGAATTATATTGATAGATCAGATTTTAATTGGCAAGTTTGAGAGCCAGTTTAGGAGAGACTGGAGAAATCAATAGAAGATTTTGATTGCTTGACTTATACTGACTGACAAATATAGTAGTATAAAATAAAAAATGAAAATAAACCAAACTAAACAACCTATGATGAGAAAATTTATTATTATCGTGCTGGGTTTTTTTGTTTTTACCTGCGCTCATGCGCAAAATAAAATAAAGGGGATCCCTCGATCCCCCGCTGACACACTGAATTTTAGCGAAGCCGAATTGATAAACTTCGTAAACAGCGCCTATTTGGTGTGTGCGAAAATAGATCCATTTGATCAGGTTCACGTACTAAAAACGCTGGAGATTCAGTCAGCAGACGCGAATTTGAAATTTGCGAGTGCATACATAGAGTCCAAAACGTTTTTCCTCGGGGACATTAAACTCAAAATGGGTGGCATGATGCCAGTGATACTCATTTCCGAATGTGTTGTAATAAACAGAAATGGAACGCTGGTGGAATATGAGTTGAATCAGGAAGGCCGAAGACTGTTTGATGAACGTTTAAGTAACTCGCCATTTGATTATCAGTCAGATAATTATCAATGAAGCGATTTGAGAGCTCTGTCTGTGGTTTCGCGGACAGAGTTTTCTGTTTGACTTAAAAAAGTAATTATTTAATCTGAAGTTGCTTACAAAAAGTTTTAACTTCTCTTCTCCAATGGATAATTTGATAAAAACTCAAAATCAGATAAATAATATACGCGAGTCGGGTAGATATTTGACTGAGCTTTTGCTTATGTTGGGAAATTTTAGCAAAGCTTGAATCGCGCTTGTAGAGCTAGAAATCATAGCAGAAGAATTTATGAAAAAAAACTGAATTAAATGAGCATTTGATTGATACCAATGATTCCCCGCAAAT
>CAJAPL010000149.1 GCA_903943625.1 uncultured bacterium | reverse complement strand
TTTATATTATTTAAAAATAAATTAAAATGGTAAAAGATCTATTAGAACGTTCCGATATCGAATTTATATTCAACAACGTAAAGAGAATGGCTTCTGGGGCCAATACCGAAGACACTAGAGACAGGATATTTGAAGCATTACATTCATCAGACATTGAAAAGCCATTAGATATATTGGGCAAGTTTATTGTGATGTATTGAGAAGAAGAAATCCCTTGATTAAACACAATAGGACTTGAAGAGATTAAAGATAAATACGCAAAAATTCAAAAAGAAAAAGACATAGATGAGGCTAAAGACAGTTGGGTTAGGATTCAAAAAACCCTAAACGGGGAATTTGCTTGACCTTTTGACATACATATGAGTACACTAAGAGGTTGTATTAAAATCTATTGAGAAGATTTCATTACTTGATTAACCACACAAAGCCTTGATGAAATGCAAAAAACTATGGATTTTACACAAGCACAAGAAGGCTTTAAGAAAGCCGAAGAATATTTAACAAACTGACGAGGAATTAGTTTAAAAAAGAAACTTAAGGATTTAATAGCATTTATACAAAAATATTGAGAGAACGTTGTGCCTTGAATAACATACGCAAAAATTACAGAAATGGAAAAAGCATGCGATTCTCTTTTATCTACTGAACAGACATGAACAGTAAAAAAGATTATTGAAAAGGATCATAGTGGTCCTGCAACTCTTCACAGAACGGCCAAACGTTATGGATTTATTACAACATGAGCATCTGAAGTATATTTTGAAAATCCAGGGATTAAACTAGAAGAAGGAGACGAAGTAAGATTTAAAGTTGTCCCTGGCGAGATAAAAGAATATAAAATAACAGATATTGTAGTGATACAATAATTTTCATATAATTTACATATACTCACCATGAAATTAACCTTTTGCTGAGCAGCTAAAATAGTTACATGATCTTGTTATCTTATAGAAACCTGAAACACAAAATTTCTAGTAGACTGTGGCATGTTCCAATGACCCAAAGAAATAATGAGACTCAACTATGAGCCATTTCTTTTTGATCCTAAAGAAATAGATTTTGTCTTACTCACTCACGCACATATCGATCACTGTGGGATTCTACCCAAACTACATAGAGACGGCTTTGATGGGAAAATATACACTACATCAGCAACAAGAGATCTTTGTGAAATTCTTTTTGAAGATTCTGCAGAAATCCAAGAAAAAAATACAGAACAGGAAAACAGAAGAAGACAAAGAATCTGACAACCACTCAGAGTCCCATTGTATAATAAAGATGATGCAAAAAATTGTATGCCATTGTTTAGTATAGTGGAATATAAAAAAACATATAATATAACTGAAAATATCCAGGTAAGGTACCAAGATGCATGACATATTATGTGATCAGCAAGTATCGAAGTTTGGATAACTGAGGATAATAAAAAAACTAAATTAGTTTTTTCTGGAGATATAGGGCAACGAAATACACCTATTATCCAAGATCCAACCTTAATACAAGATGCAGATTATTTATTTATGGAATCAACATATTGAGATAGACTACACGAAGATTCAGCTGGTAAAGAAGAATTGCTTTTGAAATACACATTGGAAACATACAAAAGATGATGAAAATTATTAATCCCATCATTCTCTGTAGAAAGGACTCAAGAACTACTCTATTTTTTCAATATGCTTATCAAAAAATGAAAATTCCCAAAAGAAAAAATCTTTTTGGATAGCCCGCTATCAATCAAAGCTACTGAAATATTTAAAAGACATACTGAATATTTTGATAATGAAGCAACTCACAAATATGCAAATCCATTTAATTTCGCTGAACTACAATACAGTGAAAATGTAGAAGATTCACAAAAACTAAATACTTATAATCAACCCTGTATCATAATCGCTGGTAATGGTATGTGTACAGCATGAAGAATAACCCACCATCTTAAACATGGTTTGCGAGATAAAAGAAACATGTTGCTATTTGTTGGATATCAAGCAGAGTGAACACTTTGAAGGCATATTCAAGAATGAGAAAAAAAGATAAAAATAATGGATGCTGATATTACGGTCAACGCTGAAATAGAGGCAATTCATGGATTTTCTGGACATGCCGGATATGATGAACTCATAAAACGAGCAGGCGGATTTGCAAAACCACCAAAAAAAACTTTCATCATACATGGAGAAGAAAAGGCACAGATAGCTCTAAAAGCCAGACTTGAAGAAATTAATTTTGAATGTACAATCCCTAGTTTAAAAGATGTTGTAGAACTATAAATATTTCATAATTAGGTCCAAAATATTTTCTCTTTATCGTAAAACGGCCCGGAAAACTCCGGAACCGTTCTTCAACAATTTTTTCTCATAATCCTAAGCATTTTTTGAAATATTAACTCTTTTACGCCCCCTTTTTTTTGAGTGTAAAGACATCTCCAATCTTCAAAAGATTTCTCAAAGTCCTTAAGTCTTTTAGTGGCGAGCTTTTTTAACTTGCCATTACAATTGTGAAACACCCACTCCCAATCTTCAAAAGTCACGAAGAATTTGGTCAACTTGGACTTTCTCCACAAAAGGGCATATATCAAAGATAGAGCCAACTCATCATGAGAAATGGTTTGGAAATTTTCTTCGGTAGGATTACGAAGGAAAAGAGAAATTTTCTGTTTAGTGTCCATTGGATATTCCTCCAAATATTTTTAATGGGTTTTGTTTTTTGTTGCACTTATATATATTTTTATACATAAATGTCAAGTAATTATAATTATCTATTGCTATTGAAATATATAAAAATAATTTGA
>CAJAPL010000148.1 GCA_903943625.1 uncultured bacterium | reverse complement strand
TGTATCGATAAAAAGTAGTCAGTGTCATTTTTTCTTTCACATAAATAAGATGATATGATTAAATATGTAATATTTTATGAATGTATCTATTGCTGGCAGTATTTTTGGATGAAGCTATCCTTGTCACCATATTTTGCAAAATCTTTTTCGTGGTCTGAGGGTATAAAATGCTTGTCTTTTTTGTGTTGGATGCCACATCGATAGCTTTCTGTCTCACCTGCAATTTGTTCCCGATAGTGTATTAGACCGTTTCCATAACCACAATACATACAAAAAGCTTTTTGTCGTACATTTAGATATGGCAATTTGGCACGATCCATGACTTTGATATAATTTTTACGTTTGATATACGGGATACCACATAGTGGGAAGCAAGTACGATGATAAACTTCCATCCATATATCCATAATTATGAGTGGAATAATAACCGAAGAAATTATTGGCGTAACCACAAGATATTTTGGTACGCTACAGCGAGTTTTTAAATAGAGCATATTGTTCTATAAAAAATAAAGCTTCAGTATTTCACGATATATTTAAAACTGATATAACGATGGGGAATATATTTTTTTTATAAAAAAAATAAAGTCTTTCTTTTTAAGCTAGTTATCAGGGCTCTTTTGGAAGTGATTATTTATTGCGGTTGATCACCCTCACTAAGAATAAGACGATAGCAACCACAAGAAGGATATGGATAAATCCACCTAGTGTATAAGATGATACTAGTCAAACTATCCAAAGGACTATAAGGACTATAGCAATTGTTTCTAACATGGGAAAAGATTAAGAAAATAAATTATTTTGTGATTTTGAATGTAGATACAATTTCTCTAATCGGATTTTCTATATCTTTTAGCCTATTTAAATCTTTACATTCTTGTTCAAATTGTGTTTCACAATATGCTCCACATTGGCCTTTTCAACAGCCGCTATGTGATCTGATTGCAAAATCAAAAACATAGTAATCTGTCTTACCTTGTATGACATAACAATATAGAGAATATAATGATCATGCGCCAACATCCTCTCATCTATATAGGAAATATTTTAAGCCGTTGTTTGTTTGCCCAATTGTTTTCTCTAATGAGTAATTGGTATCTTTGAGATCGGGACAGCCATTTTCTATAGGGTTTTGGGGGTTGGAAACTATTGTTAATATTGGTGGCCGGACTATAGGAGCCCAGACATTCCCACTAAAGTTTTTGGGATACTGAAACTCAATGCCGGACGATGTGTTACTGTATGTCTGCCGGTTTGTATGGACACTTTTTTTTATCACAAATAAGTTGTTTTTTGAGAGACAATATCAGGCCACTATGACTATGACAATAGCTAATATTACTAGCAATATCTTTTTCATGGGCATAATTTTTAAGGGATAAACGATCTTTTTGGATATTGTCCCCTTAAATAAGCCAAAAGCAAGGGATTATTTGGGGGGTGCTTTTTTGCAAATATTTTAATTTTGATTACAATTATAGTAGTCAGTTTTATTGATTTTTTAGAAAATGGGAGAAGAGAAGGATGTTGTAGATAATAGGATTCACATCAGGCTTAAACGTCATATCGTGAAACATTCAAAAAAAATCTGACATCATATAAAGAAGCATCATAAAAAATATTTGTTTTGATCTGCTTTGTATGGTATTTTTCATATTATTGTATTGAAAGTATTTGTACTCAAATTATTGGCTTTAAAAATATTTGTGATGACTCTGACTTTTTGGGGGATCCAAAACCATTCATTGACTGATATTTTTGCTAAGATGGATAATATCTGTATAAACCATAATCCTATCATAGCACAACAGGTTTGTGAAAGAAATTTTGATACGATACAAGATGCTTTGCATTATCTAGAAAGCATGATAGACCCTGAAACAGACAACATATACAATGCTCAATATTACGATATTGTGAAATCTATGTTGGGAGAATACTGTAGCCAACAAATCGATAAAAAACAGGTCGCAATAGAAACCAAAAATATCAATTCTATAGTATGATTAAAGGAAGTTGATAAGAGAATAGCTATGTTGAAAGACGCTCATGAAATATGGAAACAAAAATCATTGGTGACCGATTTTAGTGGAGAAGTGGAATTTTGTAATCAGAAATATTTGGCTTATGATATGTTGGATTTGAGTCAGGATTTGTTTATTAAGCAATTAAAAAAGCGATGATTGCTTACTCCAAAAGCTATTTTGCCTGGTGATAAACTTACTAAAATGTCAGATAAAATAGTACTGGATAGCTTCTCAGAACAGAAAAAAGATAATGATAAAATAGATATAAATTATTTGCTAGCTAGCTTTGGAAGCACAAACGCTGACGATATAGCTAATATAATCAAAAATATAAGTGTTAATGCCGCCGAGGATTCATTAAATGCCTTGAAGGATATGAAAATATTAACTGATAGCGAAAAGACCAGAATAAAAGATAAACTAGAGATTGGATTTGTATCGTCATGTGGCAAAAATCAAGGATATCATACAATTAAACAGTATTATAGTGACAATGATGTATTGAAAGATACTACCTTAGAAGAGATTAGACTAGATATATCTTTGTGTGATTCTTATCAATACATAGATCAATTGGAGTGACAAGTAAAGAAATTACTGATACACGAGATATGACACTATATGTACTATTTCAAAGATAAATCTGCTAATAAATTTGAAACTATATGCTGGAATAAAAAATGAGATATGGAAAAAAATAAATGTGAGACTGAAGAGTTTGTATCCAAATATTCACAGACAAGCGCAGAAGAAGACTATGCTGAGACTTTTTCTAG
>CAJAPL010000147.1 GCA_903943625.1 uncultured bacterium | reverse complement strand
GATATCGTATGGCTCAGCTTCTAGCCCTGTCTCTGGCATTCATTTCATGCTGGGGGTTGCTAGAAGATACTCTTTTCAATCTTTTTTATATGTTCATAATTTATATAAACTTCCACGATAATACCCTCATATGGCATCTACATTGGAGAACTCCATTTCTCCAATAGCAGGTAGAATTATTGTTCTATTTTCTACACTAAATCCTGATGCTATGGGATAATTCATTGTATTACGGAAAGCTTCTTCATACTCTTTGAACTGGGAGAACGTTTCTTCTCTAGTATCTATGCCGCTCTTGATAAGGATAATTGAAAATTGGGGAATAAATATGTGTTTGATAAAATAATCTTTTGTTTCTATTCAATATCTAATATCTTCTCAATCTATAGTCTCTCTAAATTGACTATACTTTAATAATTCCAACATCATAAGTTTTACATCTTTCCGACTCAAATCTCATTTCTCCTCTAAATTATATTGAGAATAGAATCTGTTTGCTAAGCTTTCTGAGAGTGCTTGTATGTGTTCTCTCTTGTATACAACATCATCTCATACGCTCATTGTTGGTCTATTGTCGAATCTAACTCATACCGATTGATCTTTTATGTATGCGTCTAATACAGCTTCTATCGCCTTATCAACTCTGTTTTCTTTGAGCCATTCTGATACAAAGTGGTATCAAAATATAATAAATAAAGCTGTCGCGGCTGAAGATATAATTATATTTGAGCTTCTTTTAATCTCTCTAGCTTCTTTCTTCTTTTTTAAAGTTTCTTTGTTTTTGTTACCATCAAAGTGTATTCATTGAAATTTTTGCTTATCTTCTTTTTCTGAGGCTAATATTCCCTGACAAAAACTTGTGAGATCTCTTAGTTCTGGATATTTACTATCTCAATGAAGTATGACTCTGATTATGTTGTCATATTTTTCTTGTCTCTTTCATCATCATTGGATATATACTCATCTTCTAATAAAATCGTCTAAACGACATGCCACTTCTATCAATCAATAGTATCCTGGATTATTAAATTCAGTTTTTTTAACTCAATGTACTTTGGTTGCGTCGATTAATCTTAAAAAGTCCTCGTTCTTTTGAGCTACCCGATATAAATATTTTGCTATATCTAAGCTATTTATATTGTCTGCGTCCAAAACTAGTTGTTTGTCAGATTTGAGATATTTTAGAGTGTCTTTTTCATTATCTCATTTCTGTAGCTGTGAGAATAAATCGCAGTGAATGCTGTCGAACGAAGTTATAACAAGTGTTTTCTCCCCTTTTTTTACACCACCCTTGTTTATGTGTTTATTGAACAACATTTCTATATATCTTTTCTGTTCCTGTTTAGTCATTGCTTCCTCTACATCTTCTGGTCAATTCATGAATTTGCTGAGCTCTGGTCCTATTTGTAGAGTGACTATTCAATGCTTTGGAGTTTTTTCAAAAAGATATTTAAGCGATCATATTATAAAATCATCTGAATAATAGCTCTTTGTCCTTTTTACTGGATCTTTGGCTATTTTTCATATATATCGACATGTGGTATCTCAGTTTATTGTTAAGTTGTCTTTCTCTTGCTTCTCTCGGTCTATGTAATGTGTCACAAAATCTTTCTGTTCCAAAAAATTATATCCACTATCGAGTTTGGTGAAAATTATTTTTCAATATTTTGCAATTGTTCAAAGAGGTTCTGCCATATTTTATTGAAAAATTAAATGGCAGATAATTATAAGCGGAAAACGATATTTTGCAAATTTTCTTGTAAATTTATAAGTAAATTTAGAATATTATTTTTTATAGAGTTTCCAGATGAGATTGAACATGCTTTTGAGTCAATTATGAAGAGTCTGACTGTTGATAACCAATCCTGACATTTCCTCAGAGCTATACATAAGTATGGATACCCTGTTTTTTCAATGGATAATGACTTCGTTGGCCATATCAAAAATGGGATCATCTATTACCAAACTATCGTGCTTAGCTTTATTATATTTTGAATATGATTGGCCGAGAGATTTTTTGGATATTATAGCCTTGGTTTTGGTCTTAAATTTAAGTCTCCAAGGGACAAATTCCTCTACTAGATATTTTTGTAACTTAGGATCTATATCTGTAGTCCCTACAAAAGTCAGAAAAGATTCTCACTTATCCATTTCAGATCAAGAAAGAATGATCTGTTCATAAACTTGCTTGATTCATTCTATACCCTCAAAAAACTGTACTTGCGGCTTGTTATCAAATTTATGAGCGATAGCCATAAATTCTGGCAATTTAGATTTGAAGTTTTCACATTTAGCCTCTTGATTTTTTAGTAACTTATCTGGAGAAATCACACTGTAATACGTTGATTTATTTTTTATAATTGTTTGAGCAATTCAGGTTTTCACGAGATTTTTGAGTATGGAATAGGTAGTGACCCTGTTTTCATTGATATTTCTGGCTATAGAACTTACTGGAGCGTGACCTAGTTCTAGGCAGGCTATATAAACATTTGCCTCTTTTTCTGATAGTCAGAATTCTTTTAGGATTTGTGAAAGCATATTTAAAACTAATAACTAAAAAGTAATAATTAATTTTTAAATAATAAGGCCCTGATTTTGTGTAATCATTCTTCATTGAGTGATACTTGTTTGCTTCATATTTGGACTTCTAT
>CAJAPL010000146.1 GCA_903943625.1 uncultured bacterium | reverse complement strand
TGAAAAGCCGATTTTACGTGATGCTTCTTGTTGTAAGGTAGATGTGTTAAATGGGGCAGATGGGGTCTTTTTGCCAGGTTTAACCTCCACATTGGAAACTTTGAATGTAGAATCTTTGATATCATTTAAAAATTTTTCGGCTTCTTTTCTATCAATAATATCTTTTGCGAGTTCGGCTTTAAATTGCTTTTTTTCATCTCAAATAAAATCTCAAATCACTTTAAAAAATGATTCTGACTGAAATTTTTGGATTTCTCTTTCTCTTTCTACCAATAATCTTACGGCAACAGATTGTACTCTTCAAGCAGATAATCATCTTTTGATTTTCTGTCGTAGTACTGGCGACAGTTCATATCAAACTAAACGATCAAGCACTCTTCTTGCTTGCTGGGCATCTACTAGATTCATATCGATTGCTCTAGGATTTTTGATTGCATGGTCTATAGCTTCTTTTGTTATTTCATGGAAAACTATTCTGGATGTTTTGGCAATATTTAATCAAAGTTGAGTAGCGACATGTCGTCATATAGCCTCTCATTCACGGTCTTCATCAGTCGCTATCCAAACTTTTTTTGCTTTGGAGGCTATTGATTTTAGCTCTCTAAGAGTTTTTTCTTTTTCTGGTGTGACTATGTATTGTGGTTTAAAATTATTCTTTATATCTATGGCCATTGATTTGGTTGGCAAATCTACTATGTGTCACATGGACGCTTTCACTTCATATCACTCTCAAAGAAATTTTTTGATAGTCTGAGATTTCGCTGGGGACTCCACTATAACTAAATTATCCATAATAAACGCTTAAGTATAAAAACGTCAAAACTAGTAAATAAACTATTTTGTGTTTTTATCAAAGGTGACTGGAATTTCAATGCAAAAATTTGTTAGGTACCAAGCGCCCTGCGCCTGTTTTAAATTTTAAATATTTTTCTATTGACATTCACACTAGGATTGTTAGAAGCTCCGCGCAAAAAAATAGTCAGATTTTTGCTTTTAAAAAGCATTCTGGTTATAATTAAGTGCTTCGATGTTATTAATCAAAGTTGGACAAAGTAGCGAAGCTTTACTGGTCAGTGATTTATAATGAAAAAGACACCTAGCAAAGCCATATTAACTTCAAGCCAATCTGTTAACAACCAAGTTGTTAGTGGACTTTTGGATATATTTGAAACATTAAAAAACAAACCCGAAAATATATGAAAAAATCAGTTTGATCTCCTAAAGGAATTTTTGAGTCTTTATAGTGTAGAAGGAAATCATGGTTTACTCAAGGAGTTGAACAAAAAAGCAACAATAAATTTTGACATGGTTCAAGATGATGGTTTTGATGTCGTACAAATTATTTGAGAAGATAAAGATATTTCAGGTACTGCAGTACATAATATTCTAAATGGTAGCAGTATGTGACAAATCTGAAAAGATATAGAAAAAACAATAATCAAAGAAACCATTAAAAAAATCAAAGCGAAACTATCCGCTGATTTGGGAGAAAAGTTTGATGAGGAAATTAAAAATCCTAGCAGCCTGAATGCTTTGAAAACTCAAATTTGGAATTTTTTTGACTATGTAGAAATAGCTGACGAGGTCAAAGATGAAATTAAAAAAATCAAGATAACAAATAAAGATGTTGTTGACTCACTTGTAATTGCAGGTAAGTTAAATGAAAAAGATATAGCTTGAGACTACGCTAATCGGAATATATCGTATAGACGGAGTTTTGATAAGATGATAACTCAACAATATTTAGGAGGAATGAAAGAATCTATCGATAGATCGGAAAAAGATATCGACATGATCAAGGATACTTTCTCTAGTTTTGTACCAAATATGTCTTGGCTGTTTGAGAAATATCCATACAACAAAAAAGAAATTGAAAATAAATATTCTGGACTAGAAAAAAGACTTAACTTAGCAAAAAAAATAAAGACACTAGAAAAAAGAGTTGTACACGGAGAAAATGTAAAAGATCAGTTTGATGAGGCGTGTTTTGAGGCGTATGTATGAGTGGTACAAGACAAGGACCAAAAACTTTGAGATATCTTGTCCAAACTATTTCAAAATAAATTTGATTTTAGTAAGTTAGATAAAAACGAGCAGAAAGAGCTTTTAGACCAGACATTGAGTTGAAGGATAGAGGAACTTAAAAAAAGAGGGACTGTAGAGATGCTGGAGATAAATCAGAATAATTTTGATAAATTTGTAAAAGATGTCTTTGATTTGGAAAAAAGTGAGCTAGTTATTCCCAGTGCTAACTGAGATATAAAACTTGAAATTAATAAAAGTTTTAAGTGATGAGAAAACCTAGATCTTGCCGATATAAATAATTTCTCTGAAAACAAAATACCGTTGAATTTTGAAATCAAAATATTGTGAGAAAATAAAGATTTGATAAATGATACCGCATTGAAAAAGGTATTTGCAAAAGAAATATCTGAAGACTGAAAATTTATAAATCTAGACTGAGACAGCGTAGGAAAATTGCTTTTGATGTACACTTTAGCGCAAAAATCTTTTGATAAGATAGATATGAATGCTGAAAAGATAGATAAATTAGAAAATACTTTTGATGTTTTGGATAAAAAAATACAGCTGCAAAATAAAGAAATGAGTGATAGTGAGCGGAATGCGCTAATCTCTGATAATTCAAAAGAAGATAATGAAATTTTGGGACGCCAGAGGCACTTTGCAGCAAAAGAGGAAGAAATAAGAAAAAATGGATCGCTAGTAGATGATCAGAGAATATCGAAGTCTAGAGAAAAAATAAACCTTGAAGGAAAAGAATATAATGACCCAGAAGAAGTATGGCAAACAAATGATGCAAAGGGAAAAGCGATTTTGGATTCGCATTACTGTACTGTTTACCAAAACTTAGATCAAGTACCCGCAGAATTAAAAGACAAGGTAATGAAAATTAAAGGGAAATATTATGAGATGTGAAAAGATTGAGAAAGAGTTGCATGACTACGGAATTATACAAATGAACAAATAAAAAAGAAGGTTGAGATATTGAAAAAAGCCTGATTCAATTCGCGACATATTAAGATATTGTTGCAAGATTGATTTTGTGGTATAGATGCAGACAAATTGACGGCAGAGGGGAAAGCATGAGACATAATAGAGATAGTAGATAAATGAGAGACGAGTCGAAAGCAGAAGGCAAAGGCAGCAGCATCTAATTATTATATTTGATTAAAAAAAGAAGACCTTAGGAATTTTTTTACCGATGAATTAGTATCACAAGCTAGCGCTGTTGTGCCGACATTGGCAGCAGACAAGACTGATTTTATAACACAATTGGTAGATAAATTAAAACAACACAATCAAGAAGAAAAAGATAGGAAAGCAGAAGATGAACTAGAAGAAAATAGAAAAGAGGAGGAAAGAAGGGAAGAGAGAGAGCAACAAAAAGAAGAAGATGAAAGTGAGCACTCACAGTTTATGCATGCACGAGAGTCACTAAAATGATATAATTTCCCTGGAGACACATCAAAATGATTCAAAGAGTGAACTAGAATATGGATAAAATTTAGCGATACAGAATTACCACCATTGGACGTGTGATGATGACAATGGGTACAATTGCAGATTGTAAATATAACTGATAAAGACTTTAAAGTAAAATTGACCTGATGAGAATTATCGGCATGATGATTGGAGTGACAAGAGAGAACTTACCCAAAAAATATGGAGTCGCTTGAACTCATATCAAATGCTTTCAATGGAGATGTATATAAATTACCTGAAGCAAAAGAATATAAAGAAAGTCTAAGCTGTTTGAAAGCTGCATGATTATCTGATGTAGAATGACTCGATGTTTTTGATGAACTAGAACTTAAATGATGAAAATTACAGTCTAGTATAATTGATTGAAATCCAGAGATAACTCATTTTGGATCTATGGAAACCAAGGTAGATACCAAAACTAGTTTAGATAGCAAACAAATCATAAATTATGAAGTTAGCTTCAATAGCAATTGAACAGTAGATGTAAAATATAATAATTATAATCGTAATATGGATTACAATAATTTTTTGATTTTTGTATCTACAAAAAGACTAAAGCCAAAGACCAAGGAAGATGTGGAAATAGAGAATAAAGAAATAGAGAAATGACCAACCCATACATGATCAAGATGGAAATTTTTTGGTGTGGCTAATATATGGCACATGGTTCAATGAATGGGAAAGAAAGTGAATGAATGAATTAAAAAATTTAATGAAAAACAAGATAAAAAGTTTAATAACATCGCAATGTGACAATGGAGGATTGCCAATAAGTTAAAATCTGTAATATGATGGATTCCCGGTGTATGAGATGCACTGGAAAATATGGATACAGAATATCAAAATAGTATGGACTGAGAAACATGGGCAAAAACAGAGGAATTTTTGAAAAGGATAGAGTGACACAATGATTTTTGAGCGATATTCGACGACCCAAACTATATGAATGATACTTTATGAAAGTGAGTTTCTCTGAGACAAATGGTGATAAATGGGCAGCTACCATGATGATTGAGCGGAGACAAACGTTTTGTCGCATCTGCATTGCTATTGGCACAAATAAACAAATGACCATGACCATACGAGAAAATAGAGGCGCACAGATTTAAATGAATATGGGTAAAATTGATATTGGGAGAACCATATTATTCAAAATTTATGGCAGATCAGAAAGAAATTATCGCTGAGGTAAAAGCGAAACAATGATTGTACGGTCCATGATATGATGCCCAACTCGCTAATGAATTAGCTAGGGCAGAAATGACTTTCCTTGTAAACAATATATGAGGAAGAAATCCCTGACAACGTCTATGAAATATGGAAGGTGCCGACTATGGTAGAGCAAAAACATTATGGTCAGATAAATTTGCGAATGAGCTAGATGGCAAATTTAATGAATACGTATCCAAAACAAAGATAGATGAATGAGTTGGTAAATTGGAGAATGTAAGTAGTTTTTCTCTTGCTTATATAGAGTTTAGGAGAAACCTAATAGCTTGAAAACCGACAAAGTCACTTCCATACCTAAAGAGGATGGCGCAACTAGCAAAATCACCTGATCAGATAAAAAGACTCAAGGCTGCTATTTCATATGGTATGTTAACATGATTCTTTTTACATCATACATTGCCATGAACACAAGCGCGGCTACAAACGATATGTAGATCTTTTGGGTTTTCGCCATGATTACGAGCCACTCATCTGGAACAACAAAAAAAGTTAGCACATTTTTTTAACGTAGCATCTGGATGAACATTTTATAAGAGCACATGATATAAATTATCTGATTTTAGTTATGAAGGTAAGTTAGAATATAAACCCTTTATAGAAAAATTTGAAGAACGGCGAGATTGAAAACGCTGACAAGATGGAGGCTCTAAACAAGTTGATAAATTTTTGAATGAATGAATATACAACCAAGATATGAAAGATCCTATTGTGGGTCAATTAAAAGAAGCCAGTATGGAATCTCAAGAAGAGGAGATAGATAATGATGTAAGTAAAAATTCTAGATTGATATCCAACTATCCACTAGCTTTAACAAAATGAGTTATAAGACAGATAAGCAACTATGAGAACTGAGCTTTTACGTGAAATATTGATGAAGTCCAGAGATCACAAGATGCTTGGAATGCAATAGCTGGAGCAATTCCTTCTACAAAACTAGATAGAGGCCGTTTCGTGTATATAACAAAAAGATTCCTAAATCGATTTGATGCTAAATGATTTGACTATACAGGTAAAGAAGAATTTTTAAAAAGACTTGCTACCGTAAAAAAATATAGATGATTGACCAAATCAACATGAGAGCATGAACAATTTATACATGACGAAAACTGAACAAGAATGGAAATAGGAAAGATAAGGGGGCATGATGTGAAAAATCTTATGCGATACATAGTAAATTGAGAAATATTTAGTAATGGAAGATCCGCTCCTCCGCAGGAATACAAAAAAGCGATAGATGCCTTTAGGAATATGTTCTGGGATAATATGGATATGATAGATGATAACTTTATTACTCAAACATTTGGTAAAGAATACGTCGGATTGTTTAGTGACAAAAGGGCTTATAAATTAGCGCCTTGGAATCATTATTGGAGCTTAACAAGAAGGGGCAGCAACGACATAACAGATAAAAATGAAAAACAATTGAGAGTAGATTATAAGTCTTCCTGAGAATGATGATTTATAAATGGTAAACTGGAGGATATGGAAAAAGATCTTAGAAGAAGAGGCACGTCCCCATGATTGTGAAGTTTTACAGATGATGAAGATGATGTTTATACCTGAATAATATAATAAAATGCTAATACACAAAATCAATGAACATCTATACAGACATGCCCATATTGCCTATAGAAAACTCAAAGGTTTAAGAAAAAAGAGAAGCAATATGAATATTTTTTTTACTACCGTGGCAGTTGTGATGATATGGAGAGGGGTTTGGGAATTGCTTGATATATATCTATTCCCTCATAACCGCGTATTGAGTCTGATTATCTGACTTATAATATGAGTTTTTTTGTTGTTTGTGGATAATGAAAAGTTAGACGAACTAGATGAAAAAATATCCAATGAAGAAGGGATGAAATTTTAATAATTAGAAAATATATAATTATTCTTGAATAAAATGAGGCAATGCTTGTATATCTTTTTTTGGAATCTTATAAGAACGCATCGCAATTTCTGCCATAAAATCTGAAGGCGTAAGGTGCTTAAATCAATTATTAGTAAGTTGTGTCTTGATGAGGTAAACTGAAAGATATTTAAAGGCTATAGCAATAATCTTTACTGGATTTTTTGTGTTGGCTGATTTAAGGTAGTTTCTAAGGGTTAAAGGTGTGATGACCTGGTCTACAAAATTTAAAGTATGTGGGAATGGATAGAAATATCAAAAATCATGATACATTACAAATTTTTTTCATTCAAAATTTTTGCTAGCCAATATTCATAACCATCATACCCATCTGAGTGTGCTATGATATCGTATAATATCTGGTTTAAATTCCTTTATAGCTCTTTTAATATTGAACATACTGATAAAATTTATGAACGCCCAAACCAGTCCGAAATATTTAACAAACCTACCTTTTCGTCATTTGGGTAGGTGGCGTCAGTATGATTTTACTTCATATCATTTTCATTCTAATAACATTTGCACATCGCTAATATAAGTCTCCAATCAACCGATTCTTGTTTTGAAATCACTTATCATCATGATTTTTTTTCATGGGCCAAATGTTTTTTTGAAATTCTCAAACCATTTTTCTGGAGTATATTCTGAGGCAATATCTTGAAAGGTAGCGCAGTTTAACTTTGGAGGATCAGAAACAATTTTGGAAATCATATTATATAGTTTCCAGGCTGTGTTGATTCATTGGACATTAGTCAAATCAAATGGGGGTAGAATAAATTTATCCAAGCCTCACTTAGCATAACCTATAACTGGAAGTCACCGAGATAGAACATTTAGTGCCGATAGCCCAAATGTTTCAAGGAAACTTGATGGCATAAGCATATATTGAATTTTGGGCAAGTATTGTTTGATATAATCCAATGACTGTCGTCAAAAATAATGTATGGTGGGATATTTGTGAGAAAGCGAGATTAGTCTAGACTCTAAACTTCATTTACCAAAAATATATATTTCAAATGGGAAGCTAGGATTTTGATTTCACCAAATAGATATCATATCCAAAATGGAATCAAATCATTTTTCTGGCTCTAATCTACCATAAACCATAAGTCAAATTTTGGGCATTTTAACTTTGAAAGCTAAAGTGTTTTGGTATTTTTTTCTTTCCGTTCTTGTATCTTTTTACTATGTCAGCTCAGAAGAATCTCTGGGACAGATATTCATAAAACTTCTTCTGGCCTAGTATATTGCGGATATTCTAAATTGGTCATACTATGATCGATACTATAACTTTCGTTTTGCCGACTTGCTGATTCTTTGATTACTCATGGTATAAGCCTTGTGACTGCCTCTATCATAGCCATAGTCGGTATCTCTCATCACAATGTAACAAAAGACCCCAAAGATATTTTTTGAAATTTTGTCTTATATTTTTTTTTCATATATTGCTCACAGCGGTAGTCTATACCTTCATATCTTCAACATACAAAAATTAAATTCTGAAGTCTAGATAATGAATGGGCATTTTTTTGGTTGAAAATTTCTTTTGATGGGGCGGGGAATAATATTTTAAAGTTTGTTGTTTTGATTTTTTTTATTGTATGTTCTACAGCATCAACTATTGGCTTTGCTTTGATAAGCATACCAGCTCATCATCAATAAATTGCATCATCTACTTGTTGATGTTTATCTTTACAGAAATCTCTGGGATTGATGAAGTTGAATTTCAAAATCTTTTTTTCTTGGGCCTTTTTGATAAGCGAGGTACTGACAAAACTATCGAATATTTCAGGGAAAATGGATATGATAAATATGTTCATATGAAATGCTTACGTGGTAAAATGACCCAATGTTACGTTGTCACATTGAAACAATGAAACTTTATTGTTAGCCTCATCATCAAGTTATCAAAAACTGTATAAGTCTTACAAATGCATATGATCATACTACAAATAATAGTCATATAAGAGATCACATAACTCATTTTTTTGCTCTAGATTGTAGATCTGGCTTAGCTGCGGCAAATACAAACAACAATCAAGATATTATCAAAACTCATGTAATCAAAGTACCAACAAAAAATGTAGCGGATAAAATTATATCTTGGACAAATATTCATGGTGAAGATCTAGTTTCTCTAGGGAGAGATTGCCTAATTCAGAGTGTAGAATAAATATCAAATTTACATTGTCAATTTACAAGACACTGTTGGTTGATATCGATTCACATATTTCATTCGTTATTTACATTGCATATTCATCACTTTACTGTTCACGCGCAACATTTTATAACTCATCATACTGTGTATTGTTTTCCTGTATCGCAATTTGCTCATCATTGGTTATTTCAAGTGGGTCATCACTGGTTACCTCAAGCTGGAGCTGGTGTTCAGCAAGTTCACTGTAACGATGGGACTTGTGTATTACAGACTAGTCAGCCTAAACAATCAGAATTGGACGAACAGGTAGCTCATGCATTATTAGAGCACGTTCATTGTGTAGAGAATGGAGGTATATTACATGTCGATCATGCTCAACACTCAGAATTTGTTGTACATCATCATCACCACGATTGAGCAAACGAGAATCAAACCAATCAAAAAACTGAAACTAAGATAAAGATAAAATATTTTTTCATAATTATAATTCAGATTTAAATACGTATTGCATATTATAATTGTGATTGGATTTTTCAATAAGAAAATGGAAAAATGTAGTAATGTAAAAACGTTGAAACGTAAGATATAATTAGTATATTATTTTATAAG
>CAJAPL010000145.1 GCA_903943625.1 uncultured bacterium | reverse complement strand
TTTTCTCTTCCATGTTTTCTATCTATGTATGTAGGAATAAATTCCATAGGTCATGGACGGTAAAGAGCGTTCATAGCAACCAAATCATTAATGGAATTTGGCTCCAGTTTGATAAGAAATTTTCTCATTCAGCTTCATTCAAATTGGAATATCCCGGTAGTGTCACCCTCTTTGAAAACTCTATCATAGGTATATTTATCATCTATAGGAGGCTGAAAGGACGTATTTTCAAAAAAATCTTTAAACATATCGGGCAGTTCTTTATTCTCTTTCTCGTGTTTCTTTTTGATGATTTTGATACAGTTTTTGATTACTGATAGATTCCTAAGTCATAAGAAATCCATTTTAAGTATTCATATAGTTTCAAGTGTAGGTCAATCATATTGGCTAACCAAAGTATGGTCATCTTCTTTAATATATTGTGTAGGAGTATATGTGGTTACTTTCTCTGGAGAGATGATTACTCAACATGCATGAACTCATAGTTGTCTCATATTTCATTCAAGCTTAGAACCAAAGTCTATTGCTTGCTTAATCTTATCATCAGAATTATATATACTTTTGAGCTCTTCATTTTCATCCTGCATTTTGATGGCATCTGCCAGAGATTTTTTGTCTGGTATGATTGCGGATATTTGATTAGATCTTTCAAAAGGGACTCACAATGTCCTTGCTGCGTCTTTGAAAGCAGCCTTACTTGCCATTTGCATAAATGTTCCAATCGAAGATACTTTATCAGCTCAATATTTTTGTTGTACATATTCTATCACCTTGAATCTTTGTACATCTTCAAAATCAATATCAAAATCTGGCATACTAATACGTGCAGGATTGAGAAACCTTTCAAATAGCAGTGCGTAAGGTAGTGGATCTATGTCGGTTATCCTTATAAGTCGAGCCAATAGTGATCATGCACCGGATCATCTTCATGGTCAGACTACTATGTTGTTTTTTTTTGCTCGACGTACAAAGTCTGAAACAATCAGGAAATATCAATTGAATCACATCTCTTTGATTACTTTAAGCTCGTACTCTAAACGCTCAATATAGACAGATATTGAAAATTCTAGAGTCTGTTGCTCTAGTTCTTTTGTATCGATATATTTTTTTATTATATCATTCTTATACTGAGTATAGGTTTCGATAGTAATTTCATGTAGTTCATCAGGTGTAAGCTCCTGTAATTTTTTGGATAGTTCTCATTTTTTTGTAATTTTGGTTAACTGCAAAAGAGTGTCATGATCTCGATCAAGATTAAATTTATAGTTTAGTCATTTATAAGCACGATGACGAAGTTCAAATTCATTAATATCCATTAAACAGTGTCACAAGATTGATAAAAATTGATAAACTCTTCGTGATAAACATTGTTTAATATTTTACTATTTTCTGCGATTTTTTACAATGTTTTATTATGTTTATTTATTAGTTATTTTTTTTCAATAAGAAAAACCCGCCTAGGCGAGTTTCTTGTGTGTAAGGAATTTTTTACTTAAGGGGTTGTGACTAATGATATAATCCAAAATATCATACTTACAATAAGTCGGGATACTCAGATAAATACCAATCACATTGCGGCTTGTTTGAGAATCTTAAATCAAACCTTGTATTTAGCGTCGTCTCATGCGGCAGTAACCATCTGGAATCATCATCGAAGTAGTAGGACTAAGGTAATTAGTGACAATATTCATAAAGCTCGGTTTATAAATTTTTTTATAGTAGTAAGCAAAGAATCTCATGTAGTGTCTGCACTTGCTGTTCAAGCGATTCATTTTATATCACTCACTCAACAATCTTCAAAGTTTGCTCAAAATCAATCACAATTTGTTAGATTTGATGTACTAGATCATCCTCCTCCTGGCGTTCATCATGGAGCAGCACTAACAAAGGATTGGTTTATGTTTATCGCTCAGAATCATAATAACACTAGGGTCGATAACATAAATAACTTTATAGATGTTTTCATTTTAATCGATTTAAATATAAATTGTATTTCTGCTAGGATATATAAATTAATGATAATTACAATATAAAATCAATAAAAAAACCCCGAATTGTCGGGGTCTTTATATTATTATTGAGAGAAAATAAATTATGCTGTTACTAGTCATATTAACCAAAATATCATACTAACCACAAGCCATGATAATCAGATAAATGCTAATCCAAATCAAGCCTGTTTAAGAATTTTCATTCATGCTTTGTACTTAGCATCGTCTCATGCAGCGGTAACCATCTGGAATCATCATCGTAAAAGTATTACCAATGTTATCAAAGCCAATATACCCAATACTCGATTGATGAAAACCTTCACGCTAGTAACTAATTTGTCATTTTGTGATGTCCCAGCTCATGAAATTCATACTCATCATGCTGATCAAGCATCTCAAAAAGTATTACCATAGTTGTTCTGAGCGCTTACTAGTCATATCACAGAAGATAATCACAATAAACTTAGTATGCCTAATCAAAATAATTTGTGTAGAAGTTTTTTCATGATTGTTTTTTTATAAAGAAGCTAAAATTGATTGCTTATACTATAAACAAAAAAAACGTATTTGCAAATTTTTTTTTGTTTTTCTGTTTTGTGGCATTTGCTATTATGAGAACTAGCTTTCCTCATAGCAAGACTATTATTTTTATTTTTTAATTGAAAAAAAATATTCATTTAAACAATAATGTCCTAATAAATAAATTATTCAATTTTTTTATTAATTAAGGTTCTATACTGGGAAATGGGCAAAATACATGCATACCAACTAGATTACGATCGTACTCCA
>CAJAPL010000144.1 GCA_903943625.1 uncultured bacterium | reverse complement strand
TCAAGTATCGTAACAAATTGTCTTTATTATACTGATATCTCCAGGAAAAGCAAATTAATTACAAAATGCTCAAAATGGAGCCTGGCGATGGTATTATAGTGATTAATGGTTAGGCAGTCCCTTCTGCTTGGTCTTCAAGCTTGGGTTTTTCTTCTAGTTTTACCTTTGCTCATTCAAGTTCCAATTGGTCGATTTTCCTTTCTACAGCATCGTTTGTGTATAATCGGAATTCCATGTCCTCTACATCATCACTCTCAAGAATATCTGGAGATTGGATGATTCAGAATTTTTTTCAGTTTACAAATATTAGATAATTGAGCTTATTATCTTTTCAAATCAAGCACCTAATAACCTTACCATCGATATCGTATTCTCAAGGATAATCGATTATATTATAATCTGACTTTGTGTAAACCATATCCTCTCAAACATTGACACTCAAATTGATATATTTTTTGCTTGGTTGTGTAAAGGCATATAAAAACTTGGATTCGATAATGTATCCATCTGGATCGATTTTAAAATTTACCATTATTATAATTAACTAATTAAAAATTGCAGAATAAAATATTAACCAAAGAAGTTTGGATTGATAAGACGCAATATAATTCATGATGCTCATAATAGAGCCAAAGCCATAATAACTTTTTTGATTATCTCTAGTCATTTTTTGTAGTTTTCTTGCTGGATTCCTCAAGAAGTAATAAGTACTCATGCTACTACAACCATAACAAATGAGAATATAAGTATAGCAGTAACAATAATCTTACTAAGTCATCACATGAGCCTAGGGAATGCATTGAGAGGATTAACTCTGGTTGTATTACCAGCTGATTCTTCATTGCTCATCTCTATACAATCTCATATGAATGGAACAACGGTATTTAGCTGGATTCCACAACATCATTGTCATGGGTCACAAATACATTTTGTATGATCGATGTTTGCCATTTTTCAAGATCAGCACTGTTTGCAAGATCGTGTAGTACCTCAAGATAAAGTACCGACTTCTCATGTTTTGGTACAATTATTTTGTGGAGTATTTGCATTTGGACAAAAACTTAAATTTGGTTTGGTCTGTCATTGTGATATTGAAGCTCGAATACCGCTATCTACACAACAACCACCTCATTGATTCTTCACACAGGTCACAGTAGTAGGATTTAATGTTCAAGCGGGCAATCCACACTGAGATTCCACTCACGTGATATTTGAAGGTAGTCCTGGTCATGGATTGTTTCATCAGGTGTTGTTTCATCAGGTGTTGTTTCATCAGGTATTATTTCATCAGGTATTATTGTTTCATCATGGAGGGGGTGTGGGAATACAGCATCAAATATAACTATCAAGCGTGTATCAACTATCACATGGAGTTTGAAAGTTTATATTTACGGGCTTGTTGGTACCATTACATACAGGAGAACAACTATTTTCTAATTTGAGTTTTGTATCTTTTCAAAATCTTCAATCTAAACACGTTGTACAAGCTCATCAAACTATTTGCATTTGATTTTGTATAGCACGGACATTGTTTGCTTCGCAAGATAAATCGAACGAGGCTAATAGATCGTATGCGACTATAAATCTTTTTGCTCCGTCTAATAGTTCTTGGTCATTATTATATCGATCTAGACTACTTTGGTTCGTTTGGACTGACAAGCAGGTATTGGGGGACGGCATACTTCATCAATTATATCATCAATTAGTCCCTGTTGTACATTGTCACAATACATTACTTAATCCAAAAAATATTCAAGCAATAAATACCAGAGAAAAAAATCTGAATATGGTCTGATGATTGAACATATTAATAGATAGTAATAAATTTATGCAGTCAGCATACTATTTATAATTTCATTTACCAAAGATCAATCTATTTGTCATTTGTATTTTGCCATTAATTCTTTCATAAGGATTCACCTTTCTTTAGCAAGGTCTGTTATATTCAACTCCGTGATTAGCGAGGTTATAAGCTCTTTTGTCTGTTCTGGAGACATAGTAGAAGGCAGATAAAATTCTAGCAAAAGTTTTTTCTGTTTCTCTACTTCTAGATCCTCTACTCTATTTGCTTTTTCAAGAAATCACATCGATTCGGCAATTTCTTTGATTTCCTTTTTGATTAATTGGATTATTTCTGAATCTTCCAAGTCTTTTTGAAGTTCAATTTTCTTATTTTTTGCTCTTGCAATAATCATATTGAGAACTGTTTTTTTGGGCTCTTCTTTGGCAATCATTGCTTGTTTGTAATCAGACATAATCTGTTCTAATAATGACATAGTTTGTACTATTTTAAATGATAAATGTGAAATTTATGATTTAGAATTTGCTCAGGATGGGACTCGAACCCACAAGCCTTACGGCATACGAACCTCAATCGTACATGTATACCAGTTCCATCACCTGAGCGCTTAATTTTATCTCTCGGCTTTCAGCCGACGTACATGCCCCGCCTTGCGGGATAAATATACCAGTTCCATCACCTGAGCTTTTGGTTTATATTAAAAATTAGCTAATTATTATCAAGTTTAAAAAAACTATTAGATTAAAGAAAAAATCTCCGTTTCCGAAGACTCAATCTTATATTTTAACTAATTATAATTATTTGGATTTTTTGGTAATCAATTCATAAACTCACTTCTCTACTCTCTTGAAAAGATCTTTATATTTTTGTAAGTTTAACATAACTGTGTTTGGACTTACCATTTTTTCCTTTAACATTTCTTTACAAAGTTCTTTTACATTCATAGGTCTATTGTTTTTCTCAAATATCCTTACCAATATTTCAACTACCATACCTCATTCATATCATCGTTCTTTTAGTCAGTATATACCTAGTCATAGATTTACAAATATAGTATTGTTTTTAACTAATTCGTTGTGAATTGTATTCACCTTTACACTCTTAGCAGGGAACCATTCAATAATTTTTGCTGGCAATTCCTGATAGTGGATAGGTTTATTGATTCTTCTCATAGTATATAAGATCTTAAGTTTGATTGTTTTGGGATTAACATCTGCAAAAACCGGCAATCAAAGTTTACCATCAAACACGCTTATCTCCCTGATAATATCAAAGAAATGAATATAGAACAAATCGTTTTTGAGATAGTGAACGTCTTTGTAATCCTTTGCAAAATTTTCTTTTAAGCTTCCAATAAATTCATATATATCTTGGCTCTTTTTTCTTTTCTCGAAATAATCTGCAATCACCAACACTAATTTTGTAAGCATATCTTCGTATAAAGGCTCTAGGTAGAAAGCCTTATTTAGATATTTATTTCTCTTGAGATATGTAACATCAAAATCTGAAACTAAAATCAGTTTTAATTCTTGTTTTGAAAATTTGAAAACATTTTTGTTAACTAACTTTGCTATCAAAACATCTTCCCCCAATATACCTCAGTGAGTATCTAAGATTTTTTTTGCTTCTTGCAAAACTGACATATAGGTTTCGTTGCCGACTATAAGTCTCCTAAATCTCATAAGAGCTTGAGTTTCAATCTGTCTAATCCTTTCTCTTGTAAGAGAGTATTCTTTTCAGATTCTTTGAAGTGGTATTTCTTTGTCTCATGTAAGTCAGAATTTCTTTATGAGAACTAATCTTTCTTTTGGTTTACAATAAATCAGCACATCTTTTAACTGTGTACCTTCAATATCGACTTTGATCTTCTTGTCATCCATTTTTACGTTAAAGTTCATTCGATTTTTATTTATTAGGTAAAGGTTTAATAAATTGTCTGATATATAAGAATTCACGCATCAATGTCAAGAGATTTTTATGTAATGTAAAAGCGTCAAATTGTCTAAATATTAAGCGTTTTGGTGGCTACACGTTGAATTTAAATATCATAACATCTCAGTCTTGGACCACATAATCTTTTCATTGCATTTTGAGCAATCATGACTCTCTGGCCTTGGATCGAGATCAGGCTGATAGCAAATCTGAGTACTTGACAACGTCGGCTTTGATGAATCATCTTTCGAAGTCTGAATGTATCGCTCAAGCGGCTTGTGGTGCTGTAGAATTTAGTGGTATGATCCGAGCTTTTGTTTCTTTTTCTCAAGTAGTGAAATAATACATCAGTCATACCTTGTTGAAAGCTAGTGAAATAAGGTCGTCTAGTGTAGGGATATGTGTGACTTTATCGATCGCCAAAAGTTCAGTAATAAATTCTTGCTTATCTTCATTTGTCATATCCATCATCTCAGACTCAAGTTTAGCTGATACTACTGAAACTGGGGATTGAAGCTTGAGAATAAAATCATCTGTGATATGATGTGCTGAAGCTAAGTCTTCTTGAGAAACATTGATAGCATATATAAATGGTTTCATAGTAAGGAAGTTATATGGTTTGATAAGTTTATGCTCTTCTTCGCTAAGATCTTGTCTGATACTATGTGCTATTTTTCATTGCTGAAGAACTTTTTGGATTTTGCTAAGTGTCTCTGCTAATTTGTGATCATCTTTATTAGCCGCGATTTGTCATCTTTTAGCTATAGCGGGAAGATGTCTATCTATCTGTTCCAAGTCTGCCATGATAAGTTCTGTGTTTATGATTTCCACATCTCTAAGCGGGTCTATATTTCACTCTACATGAACAACATCAGGATCTTGAAAATATCTAATCACCTGCACAATAGCATCTACTTCACGGATATGGGATAGGAATTTATTGCCTAATCACTCCCCTTTACTAGCTCATTTTACAAGTCATGCTATATCGACAAATTCTATGTGCGCATGGACTATTTTTTTGGACTGCGACATCTCAGCAAGTTTATCAACTCTAGGATCTTTGACTTCTACGATTCAGATATTTGGATCTATAGTACAAAATGGGAAATTTTCTGCAGGAGCAGAATATGATTTGGTAAGTGCGTTGAAAAGCGTGGATTTTCAAACATTTGGAAGTCAAACTATTCAGATTTTCATTAACTAATAAATAATAACTAAAAAATAATAATGCTGAATTTAAATATAATTATCTTCTAAAATACATTCTACCTCTCAACGAATAAATGTATCTGGAGATGAATTCATTTTACATAATACACTATAAATATTTCATTTTTTACGAATGTCTGTTATCTCAAAAATCAAGAAAGCTTCTTGATTGGCTTTAATTTTTTTTGTAAAAGTTCTTTGATCTCTACGATACAATGCGTCCATTCTTATTTTCAAAAAAGTATCAAAATTTAATATTCAACTAGGATTGTTTTTGATATATAATCAAATACTCGCAAATAATCACTGGAATATCGCAAGTTGCATCTGCATACCAGACACATGATCAACTTTATTTTTAACTAGTTTATATTCTGGGAACACATATTTTATTTTATATTTATTTTTTCAAAGTACTTCTATATCCTTTACCAAAACAGATTCTTCTTGATAGAGGGTTCATAAAATTTCC
>CAJAPL010000143.1 GCA_903943625.1 uncultured bacterium | reverse complement strand
CATGATATGTTTTGAGCAAAAGAAAAACTAGTTATAGATAGTGAAATTATCAACAAAAAAATGTGAGATTTATTTATAAACATCTTTTATAAATTTATTTAATAAATTATTGTTTATGCTTCTTGAACATAGGTCTCAATATTAAGTATATTATCAATAGAGCCAATATGCCAGCTATTACTCGTAGTCGAGAAAATATGAATATTTTTCAGGTTTCTTCTATTGTTGCGGTTTGTTTAAATTTTGCATCTATATTGGTGCTATCAAAATCAAATGTTGGTGTCGAACTTACGGTAATCGCTATATCAAAAAATCATTTATAGGTTGGGATTACTCATATGTTGGTCTGAAAGTCAGATTGTTTTCATCAGGCTAGTTTTTGTGATGGAACTGTAAATTGTTTCTCAAATCATAATGCGTTGTAAATTGTTCATGTTATAGATATTTCTTGTCCTACATTACCTGCATTTTGTATAAGAAAACCTAGATTTAGTCTATTATCTTTTGTTAGGTCTGCTTTGATTTTATTGTTGGATGAAAAAACTTTTCATTTATTTGATAGTAATTTGATAGAAGATTTAATATCTGCATTTCATCATGCAAATATATTTAATTTGACTGCTTTGCGCATAACTATGTCAAATATTTTTCAGTCTGCTCTAGTTGCTTGTTTGCCTTTGTATGTTACACAGCCATATATCATTCAACTTGCTGATAGAGGTATTCTGATTTTTTCTTTAATTTCTTTTGGTTGGGTGTTGGTTATGGTGAAAACTTTAACGTTTCAGTCTTGATTGGTGAATAATTTGCTAAATTCGTTGTTGTCTGTCATGTCCTGATCACAGACTTGGACTCAGTTTTGATTAAAGGTTCACATAGATAGTCAATATGTTATTTCTACTGGTGTTTCTGATGATGTTGAAAATCTTCAACATATTTCTTTTTCTTCTCATTTGTTGGCAAAGATAGTAAACATTCTTGTCAGTGGCTTATAGCCTGTGTCACAAAATGTGAAATCTGCCGGTACTGTCTGTGCGGCATTCGTCAAAGAACTATTGAATATAAATAATCATAATAAAACTAGAAATAGGAAGTGAGATTTTTTAATCATTTTTTTTGTTAATATTATAAAATAACGACAAAAAAGGTTTTATTATAGATAAATAATGTAGTGGTAAAATCAAAGTATATTTTGTTTTTGTTTGTTGATAAGCTAAGATTTGTTTTATAGCGTATTTACTTTTTTGTTTTTGTATGTGGGAGATTAAGGTGCGGGCGGATCGAAAAATGTTTTTCTCCTGAAGAATGAAGCACGGCAAAAAAAGTGTCTTTTTTTTTGACAGAAAAAAAAAAGTGGTTATAATTTTATTGTTTATGGGGGATGATCTTTAACAAACATATCGAATATATTATATAGTCTAGGACAACTATTTATATTTTATAAAAAAAATTTAAAATGAAAAAACTTATATTATTGTCCTTTTCTTTGATTGCTATGCTTCTTTTGTTAAATACAACAAATGCGGCTGTAGATAGAGATTCAAATGTAAAGTTGGAAATTAGAACTGGTGCTTCTTATTGTACTATTGTTTCTGATCTTGATCTTAGTTTTAAAGAGTTTAGTTACGAGATGTTGGTGTTTACTGGTGATTTCGCAACTACAAACGACTTAGTAGACCCAAATGGTACTGATTGGGTGTGTGAAGATAAAGAAGGTCTTACTTCTTGGACTGTAGATGTTCAATCTACTTCAGTTATAAATATGACAGATGCCGCTTTGAATACTCTTTGGACTATTCCAGCTACCGGTGTAAGTATATATAGTGTACAAGCAGAAAAAGAAGCTTGAGAATGTACTGTTGATTTGCTTACAACAGCTTGAGATAGTCTTGAAACTGCTAAATCAATTCTTGGTAAGACTAGTGCACAATATGAAGTTTGTAGAATAGGTGTACACACTCCAGTTACATTGGATGTTTCAACTGCTCCTTCACAGCCTATCTGAATTTACT
>CAJAPL010000142.1 GCA_903943625.1 uncultured bacterium | reverse complement strand
CGCAGGTTCGTTTCTAGAGAAGAGAAAAGACCTTGCAGAATGAGCGTTGTCCATGATGGATAGAGCAGACTGAATGATCGCTCCATTTGAAAAATTACTATGAATAAATATGTTTGATATGCTTAAGCCATTTAAGTGAGTCCTAAATATGCTTTTGAGTCTTTTATGATTCTCGTGATGACTTGAAGGGCTACAAAAAAGGTGGTTATTGAGGAAGCTAAATTGACAACTCGACACGCAAGAAAAGAAAGATTTTATTACAGATTCTATGAGTTATTTTAAAGATAATATATCTAAATCAACCGTTAAAGATACGGATCCAGAAAGTGTAATATCAATATATAACAGCGCCATAACTTCCATGCCTGCTGATATAAAAGCCAAAATACCACTTGATTACAATATTATATGCAATGGCATTAAAAATAATTTAAAAAATCCTGAGATTATCAATCCGCTTGTACTACAAGAAATGGGTTGAAATCGGACTAGTATGATACTAGAAACAACTGGTAGCAACTGAGAAAAAACATACAAGGTAGATAAGTCTCAGTTTGCTGGTAAGGAGGATGATTTTATCAAAGCTTATACAGATGTGATTATTCCCAAGTTAGCAAGCGACAAAAAGTTTATGAAAGATATTGTATGACAAGATGAATTTTGCCTTGCTATAATGGGCTGAGTCGTAGTAAATCACAAAAATATAATGGAATCTATAAAGGCAAAAGCCATTATACCATCACAATATTTAAATAAACCAAAACCAGAGACCACAGATAATAAGCCAGAATTGAATCCTGATGCTCAAAATCAAACAGATATTTTAAATGAAAATCTAACTCGAGATAAATTGGTATTTATAGAAAAAGTTAAGGATAATAAGGAGGAGTTTTGAAAAAAAATTCTTGATATAAGTAATTATTTGTGAATCAATGCAAATCGATTGATGTTGATGATTGATCATGAAAGCCAGTTTAAGCACGATATTACAAACGGTATATGAGCTTATTGATTGATACAATTTATATCATCAACAAGAGTTTGATTGATAGATAAATACAATAAAAAAAATAACAAAACTATGACTGATGCTGATTTTAAGTCACTATCAAATGTACAACAGTTAGATTTTGTAAAATTATATTATGAGTCATATAAATGACAAATAAAGAGCTTCATGGATCTAGCCTTAATTACTTGATTTCCTGCCGCATTAGATAAATGAGACGATTATATATGGCAAGCGGGCTGATTATCGGCTGAAACAATAGCGACACAAAATCGCGGTATGGACTTTGATAAAAATGGAAAAATAACAAATGGTGATGTCAAAAAACATTACAAAAATATTATTTCTCAGACTGTAGATACAACAAACCAAAAATATTTTCAAAATGAAATGTTGGCATAAAAAAAACTGAAATTCATTCCAGTTTCATATTTAAGTAATTATAATTTTAGTCTGGGGTGGCCGGGGATCGAACCCGGGACCACTAGCTTAAAAGGCTATTGCTCTACCGACTGAGCTACCACCCCACAAAAACGCCTAATCGTTTAAGCGCATGTCTGCCTCAAGCAGGCTTAAATATTGAATTGTTTCAATATTCTAGATAAACCCCTTAAGTTTCTTATATATCTTAGAACTAATTTTTATGATTGATTTTGTTCAGTCTTCAAAAGTAACCTTCTTTTTAATTAGGTTAGGCTTAAATGTTCTTTTTGTAGCTCTCATACTATGAGACCTATTATTTCATGATTTTGTTCACTTTCATGTGAAATAACAAACTCTAGGCATTTTAATAAAAAAATAATTTAAAATCTATATTACTATTTTTTCTCTCATTCTTTTTTCTCATCAGTAGGAGCTGCCGCCGCTACTCATGCTGTTCAAGCCGCTTCTCATTCTACAGCAGGGACTTCTTCTACCTCTTCAGTAAATGACATAACTGTTATTATTGGTTGTTCTTTGTCTTCTACTATCTCAGCCTTGGATCACACATCCAAATCTTTCACAAATATAACATCACTCATCTTTTGGATCACAGATATATCAACTTTAATTTCACGTGGCAAATCTTGTGGATAAGCCTCTACTTCAAGAGTATCTTTCAATAATTGTATTTTTCATTCTCATAATTTTTCTATATTTGATTCTCATACTATAACAACTGGTATATCAGCAGTAACTTTTTCATCTCTACTTACAGCCAAGAAATCTATATGGCTCAAAAAATCTGTCACAGGGTCTACTTGTATTTCATGTATAAGCACCAATTGGTCTATTCAATCTCATTCAATTGTTATTGGAGTAGAGTGTCCAGCTTTTTTAAATAACCTCAAAAAATCATTTTTATTGCATGATATCAATATGGCTTTCTCCGTATGTTTACCGTATATTACGGCTGGTATAATATCTTGCCTTCTCAATTGCTTAACTTTCTTACCAGTTAATTCACGAGATTGAACATTAAGTTTCATTTATACTATTTTCAAAATTTAAAAATATAATTTTATTCTGGCTTTTTAACTTCTTTTTTAGTTACTTTTTTAACTGCTTTCTTGACTACTTTTTTAATTTCTTTCTTCTCTTCTTTTTTT
>CAJAPL010000141.1 GCA_903943625.1 uncultured bacterium | reverse complement strand
GTCAATAGGATAAAATAATATGTGGAAATATATGTTATTTAGAAGTGTTATTTTTATTCAAAACTTATATTTAATATATTGATACAGACTTGTAATAAATCATCATGCGGATAAATGATTAATACTTTCTACTTTAAAGCATTTTTGAGCGAATAACAATTTCAGAGATTTGGGATTATAATTAAAAATATGCCTTGGTATATCTCTATTATATCGAAACGATCAAAAAATCTTCGCATATAAACTATTGTTATTGGGGAGGAATATATGTAATTCTCAAGTGTCCTTTAAAATATGGTTTATTGTATCTATATATCACTCAGGATCCAATAAGTGTTCAAAAACTGCCCACAACGATATGAAATCAAATTTTATTGCCCCCCAGTCAATATTCTTTATATGCATATCAAATTTTATTTTGCCACTATAATCTTTCCCCCCTATCTCAAACCCATAAGCTGCCCATCAATACTTCTCTAATATTTTTAAATGTTTGCCCGCTCCACATCATATATCTAGGTAATTTCAAAGTTCGACCTTCTTTTTAGGGAACTTACCAAGCCTTTCTTTAAAAAAGATAGAATAAAGACTTATTTTTTTGTTCATAACATCATCTAAAGTGCGGTATATAATTTTTTCTATCGATGAGAACCCTACTCAACTGTCATAAGAATAGTAATTTTGGGGATAATATCCCAATAAATCTTCCTGAGTAATAAGAGGATATACTTGTTCAAGTCAACAATTTATACATTTATAAATATCAAACTTTTTTAGAGTAGATGTATATTGAAGATCAATGCCTTCCAATATATATTTCATATCATTCTTGCAAATATAGCAATGATTCTTTAAGATTTCTTTAGACATTTATTAAGCGCTATTAATAAAATAATTATGACATCCACAATAATGATTACTACAATAGAAACAACAAAACTTATCATTATTAGTATCATATTTGCAATAAAGTTATAATTCTTGTATTTGTAGATACTCATCATGTTATCTGTAAGTCTGAATTCATTTATGCAGATAACTCTTGGCGCCAGTAACGATATGGGATAAAAAATAGTCGAGCTTGAAGACATCAACAATCCATAGCTAATCGCATTCCAAATGTTGGTTGAGAAACTGAACGTCCCCATATCTACTCAAGTAATAGAAAGTAATTTCTTACTTCCATAGAAATCTTTAGACATTTTTGAAAAATCTTCCCTACTTATCCATGTGCTTGTAGTCTTTCCGGTGCCACTATTTAAAAACAATCATATCTTATGCTTGTTATTTTCAAAGGAAAAATCATGTTTACAAAAATCCCAGACGGCATCCAAAAAAGATTTTAAAATCACGGAATCTTTTTCTACAAAAATCTTTGTTATCGATGTCCGTAAATAAAAGAACAATGTAATAATAAAAGTATAATTTTTTCTTGGTTGCTTTTCCAAAGAGAGTAGTTGATTCCTTATTGAAAAATAGAATCGAGCATAATTTCCATTTATCGATTTTAGATAGGGATGAATATAATTGTGATTAATAATTTCTGTCTTGTATCAGAGAGTTTTAATTCATCTTTTGATTCTTGATCACCGCTCCAAATCTTCTCCCCTAAAAAAATATCTCGGATCAATAACGCCTACTTTCTTTATGAAGTGTACTGGGTACCCAGCGGTTTGTACTCGCCAAGATTGTCCCTTATTGGTAGGATTCTGCGATTCCCAGGTATTTTTGCAATTATTGATAAATGTTAATGTATTCTCGTTTGCGTTTTTTATCATATCATCAAAAACATTGTGTTCGCAAAATATTACATCATCCTCTACGATAAAAAAGTATTCATATCCATTATTTATAATATATTCCATCCCTAGAGCGTATCATCCTGCAGATCATAGATTGTTTATGGGTTTTATGACAGTAATATTTCCTTTATCTTTGTAGAATCTATTAAATTTATCTTCTTCCTCTTTCTTTGTGCTATTTTCGATTAAAACAATATCAAAAACCTCTATTGTTTCTTTTGCTAGATATTCTAATAATTTTCTAGTATTTTCAAAGTTATTAAAATTAATTGCTAGAATAGCAATTTTATGTTTTTTCTCTCATTTTATAATTTCAACAAATTCCTCCCAATTTTGCCAT
>CAJAPL010000140.1 GCA_903943625.1 uncultured bacterium | reverse complement strand
GATATCTACCATATAGATTAGGACATCTTTGATAGCCAGTATGACAAACACTAATATGAGCCATAGTCAGACTTCCTCAAAGCTATGTAGGCTTATCCTCATGATGAGGATTATCAGCCATATGATATATAGTAGGATTGTTAGTGAAGTATTTTTTAACTTCATTTAAATTGTTTTTTGATAAAGCTTTTTCTACTTGTCATCCCGGTGTTATTCAATGCAACCGGGATCTTATAAATAACTAGTAGATTCCGGCCGCAAAACTTAGCGCCGGAATGACGGTGGGTAAGTAGATTCCGGTTTATCCCGTAAGTACGGGGCCGCAAAACTTAATGCCGGAATGACGGTCTATTGGTGGTTTTGTTTATTTCCTTTCCCATTTCAGATATATTATATTTGCAACTATCACCACTACTACAACTCATCGTACACTTAGTTGTGTAATCTTTACTCAGAGTAGGTTTATATAGAATGTAAGTAGCGGTACTACCGATATGGATAATGCAAAGCTGAGCGCAAATCTTTCTAGTCGGTCAATTTCCTTTTCTTTGAAGAAACTTAATGTTAACCGATATCCAGGTAAGAATAAAATAAATACTGATCCGAAAATTATTCTGAGTATTTCTACGATGATATTATTTTGTCGTGGTAAGAAAATTATTATCAATAGTAAAATAGAAATGATTAGAGAAATCAGGATTAGTTTATTTAACTTTTTGTACATTAGGTTAATGGACTAGATAAAATCAATAAGTATCATCTCATAACATTTTTCTTAAACAAGTAGCTCATGATAGTTCCTCAAATGGTTGTAGTGATCATATCCGTAAGTAATCTGGTTTGTGTTTAGCGTCCAAAGTATTTAGTAACTGACATTTTATATCGCCCTGGGAAAAGTGTCGCGTATCCCATTGTTTTTGTGTCCGTGTGTCTAGATCAAACAATCATGGGGCTATGATATTGTGGCTACCATATCACATAAAGAATGCTGAGTATTTCCTACCTGTGACCATGATTTTGGAATCAGGTTTTATCATACTGCGAATTTGCTTGATGCTATCTCGTTCTCTTTCTATGATTAATGGGAAGCTAGTCCTGTTAACATACCAGCCAAAGAATAATAATTGTAAAACATATAATCATATCCCAATAAATTTCCATATTTTGCTACTTGACAATACGAGGTATCATAGACCATAAGCAGCTAATATGATGACAAATATATCTAGATAGCCTAGCATCCTATTATAAAAAAATAATTGTAATCCCACTCGTAATATTCCGACAATAAATCATATTACTTCAATAGGAATCTTTTTAGAGAAAGATTTTTTTCGTCAGATAATTAATCACCATATACTGAGTCCTATAAATATTATGTTATATACAAAATATTGGGCCTTATTAAAAAACGTACCACTTTGTTCTGAGATAAATGCTTGCCCAAACATAGGTCCAAACATAGAAAATATCTGCTCTTTCAAGATTGGCCGATAGATTACTAGACTAAGCAATCATGCAATGAGAACAGGCCAGACATCTTTCCATGTCCGAAATTTTCCTTTTATCCAGATTATGATTTTATAGACTATCCAGCTGATTAAGAAAAATATTCCACCTGCTCTATTGACCGTAAATAATCATGTAAGGATTGGGATAAGTAGTCGATATGATTTTTTCTCTATCAGATAATAAGCCATGAGAATAAATAAAATTCATATTATCTGTTTGATATATCCTCGCCAAAAAACCTGATATTGTACTATGGATGTGAGATATAGGACTACTCAGATAATGGCAGTTACCTTGCTATGTTTCTTGAGTAATAGATAGATGAAAATAGATATAATTATATGCAAAAATCCTACCCATCGTAGTAAGAAAAAATCAGAGCCGATTCATACAATACTTTGAGAGACAATATATAATAATCATGATAACGGTTCGTATGTGGTTTTGACCCAAAATGGTAGTCCTGCTAGATTGATATATGGAAGCTGATCTTTCAGCATCATAAAAAAAGCTCTGTATATACCATGGTCATAACCTAGTGGTATAGCCAATGAAAAATAAGATTGGAATCTAATTAATATCAATAAAATTATGAGTAACGCCAAAAAACAGATTAATACACGATTTTTATTTCGTCTCATAAATTTACAGATAAAGTAAATTGATATTTTTATAGTTATTTATTTGCATATTTCTAGTCATGTTGAGCAAAGCGAAACATCCATGGATGTGGTGAATTAATTCTCCTGGATTCTTCGTTGCACTCAGAATAACGTTTGCTAGTCATGTTGAGCAAAGCGAAACATCCATGGATGTGGTGAATTAATTATCCTGGATTCTTCACGGAGTTTATCCCGCAATGGCGGGGTTCAGAATGACAAAGGTGGTTTAGAATGACAAGTTTAAAGAGATGGAATTTGATTCTGGTTTTTTTATAATGATTACCACTAGTCATTCCGGTGTTATTATAAAGTTGCAACCGGAATCTTAAATGATTAGTAGATCCCGGCTGCAAAGCTTGTCACCGGGATGACGATTTAAATTGTAACGTATGGTATGCAGATAGTTATTGATCAAAGTAATGCTGATCAGAGATTTGATAGATTTATGAGAAAGTATTGTAAAGTATATCCTGAGGTGAAACTTAGTGATATTTATTCTTGGATAAGAAAATGAGAAATCAAGTTGAATGGTAAGAAAGTAAAAGAGGAGTATAGGGTGCAGGTTTGAGACCAGATAGTATTTATGGAAGATCATCTATGAAAAAAGGATCTTAGAACATTGATGTCTCCCAAAGATAAAAAAATGAAGAAACTAGAAATAGATGATGTAAAAAAAATGATAATACATGAAGATAAAAACTGGATAGTATTTGATAAACCAGCTTGAGTAATTATCCATCCTAGTGATAAACATTGGAATGATCTGTGTATGAATGATTATCTAGAGAGATATGTTGAGATGACTATCTGAACCACAACTAAATGAGAAGACGACAATGAAACTTTCAAACCATCATTTGGATATAGGCTGGATAAGGATACTTCATGAGTTTTGATAGCTGCTAAAAACTATCCTGCACTACAATATATAAATGAAATTATCAGAGACAGACAGATGGAAAAGAAATACTTGACCATTGTTGTGGGTGATTTCCCTAAGCATTTGATAATAGATAAATCATTGGAAAAAATTTATGATAAAAAATTCGATAGATCTCATATGGTAGTAGATAGTTATTGAGTAACTGCTTT
>CAJAPL010000139.1 GCA_903943625.1 uncultured bacterium | reverse complement strand
TTGTGTTTATTCTTCATCATCATCAATCTTCCAATCATCGTCATCATCATCTTTTACTTTTTTTCATTTCTTTAATTTTTTGGGATCAAAATCATCGTCGTCTAGGTCGTCATCGTCATCTTCCAAATAACGATTTTCTTCTTCGTCATCATCATTATATTTTATTTTAATCTTACTCTTCTTTTTCTTCTTTCATTCATTTGCCTCCATTTTTGCTATATCATCCTCAATACCAAGTATCTTTTGTAATCAAGCATGTTCCTTTAATTTTTGTATAACTTTCTGTTCTATTTGTCTTACTCTCTCTCTAGTTACATCAAATTCTTCTCAAACTTGTTCCAATGTATACCTAGGTCAATCGATTCCGTATCTCATTTTAACAATCTTAGCTTCTCTTTCATCAAGCATTTGAAGTATCATATCCAGGTTCTTTCTCAATGCATTTTTTTCTGCAAATTGGTCTGGTCTAAGGGTATTGGGGTCTTCAAGCAAATCTGCCAATGTATCCCTTCATTCATCTCATACCTCTCTATCAAGAGACACATTACCAAAGATTACCTCCTCTAGTTTTTTAATTTTCTTAATGGGGAATCATAACTTTTGTCATATCTCCTTCGATGTTGGTTCTCTTCATAATTTTTGAAACAACAACTGGTATGTCTTATTGTAGGAATTTATTTCGTCTATTAAATGTACTGGGATCCTTACGTGCTTACTCATATCAGCAATGGCTTTTGTGATGCTTTGTTTAATCCATCGCGTAGCATAAGTAGAAAACTTAAATTCTTTATCTGGGTCAAATTTTTCAATAGCTTTTATCAGTCATATATTTCACTCTTGTATAAGATCAGAGAAGCTCAATCTAGAACCGAAAAACCTTTTAGCAATGCTGATAACAAGTCTAAGATTGGATTCAATCAATTTTCTTTTTGCATTCTCATCTCATTTTTTAATTCTCTTTGCTATGTCTCTTTCATCTTCAGCCGATAGTAACGGTATCTTGGAGATATCATTGAAATACAGCTTTATAAAATCCTTATACTGGCTGTCATTAACCGTATATGTCTTATCATAAAGTTGCAATTTTCATAATCTACTTTCTTTTACAGACTCTTTTGCTTCCAGTTCCAACAATTCTTCAATAGTTATTATCTTTATTCAAACCTTGTCACATAAAT
This sequence comes from uncultured bacterium, assembly GCA_903943625.1. Classification (GTDB taxonomy): domain Bacteria; phylum Patescibacteriota; class Gracilibacteria; order Absconditabacterales; family Absconditicoccaceae; genus UBA6263. The sequence continues at coordinate 3,544 of CAJAPL010000139.1, read as the reverse complement.
CATAAAACTTCTCCAAAAGCTTTGCGCTTCAGTCCATGTCATCAATCTCTGCAATTATATCTTCTTCTTTTACAGTTCATGTTTTTGCTCACTGTTCCAATAATTTCTGTAATGATTTGTTTAATTCTGCTATATCATCTTGAAATTTTTCCCGAAGCTGTTGTTTTATTTTTTGCATAAAGCTATTAATATAAACTAAAAGCCGTTAATAAGCCAAAATATTGGAGATAGATTATAAACTTGACAATAACTATATTTTGTATATAATATTATACGTGTAGTAGAACATACGCTAATATATGGAGGCAGGATTACTTAACTATAAGTAGTTCTGCTTTTATTTTTTTAACAAAAAAAATCGCGTTAAAAATACAATAGTGATTTCAAAATTAATATCAACATTAAACTTATAATTGCAAATCTATCAGATTTCCTTAGTTTATTAATAATTGTTCGTTTATCCTTTAATCAAAGTCATGTTCCATTACTTTAAGTGAGACCTAAAGATTATATGAAATAAAAAATATCTTATAAACGATTTATTTGGCATCCAAGTAAATTATTTATGATCTCAAAAGAAATGAGAATTTTTTCTTTTCCCATATCTGGACGATAACAAAAAATCAGTTTTCTATTATTGTTTCGATACTGCTCAGCAAAAAGAAATGTTTGAAGAAACTATTAAAATATCCTGAATCTGACCCAAGACAGCTTTCCAAATAGTTAAGTTACCCAAATCTGATCTGCAAAAAGCAATCAAGACATTGGATGTAAAATATTTCCAATCTATACCATGAATCTGACCAAAATCTGCAAAAAAAATATTACTTGAACTCAAATGAAATTTTGATATGGACGACTTACAAAAATTAGATATTGACCAGAAGTTATACAAATCCATAGTCTCGTCTCTTAAATGATTTGGTTATGAAGCTGATGCTATCAAAAGAGCTCTACAAAAATATGACGGCAAAGTTACAAAAGAAAACATATCAACAGTTATTAAACGGATAATATCAAACATTTAGATTTCTCAATTATAATTTCCTAGAATCGTAAGCCCAGTGAAGCAAAGCTTGTCTTTGTCTTTTTCTACAATCCCAATCCATAGGATAACAATTATTTTTTACTGCCATCCAATGTCTTTTGATGGCTCTCCGCCTTTTAATTTGTCTATTATCTTCATCGGCGATTCTTCTTCACATATAGTATCTACAATATCGTTGGAATCGTCCTCTTGGATCATCAGGATATATCCATCACTTTTTTTGTCGCTCTTTTAAATCCATAGAAGCATTGACTCAAAAAAAATTCAACTTTGAATTCTTCTTCTCAGGAGATAATTTCGCATTAACAAACCATTCTCCAGGGAATTCAGTCTGACAGTCAGTCATATATTTGCCTCAAAAAACTCAGGCTTCAAGCATTTGTTGTGGAGTTAGTTGGGGAAGGAAATCTTCACGAAAATTTTTACCTATTGGTTGGGTGCGATAATAGATATATCATTGTTGCATTTTATCATTGACGATAACTTTCTTATTCATTTTGATTCTCTATATAAATCTTCACAAAACTTATATAATGTTCCTTGAATTTCTAGTCAGAATTTATATCTTATCAAGACCTATAAATTTAGTTATAATAAGGATATGATAGAGAAAATAAGAAATTTTTGCGTCATCGCTCACATCGATCATGGTAAATCAACATTAGCAGACAGGATGCTAGAAATCACATGAACAGTCAGGAAAATTGACCATAATCAGATGCTTGACCGCATGGATATAGAGCAAGAAAGATGAATCACTATCAAGCTTACACCAGCAAGAATGCAATGGAAGTGATATGAGCTCAATCTTATAGATACCCCAGGGCATGTGGATTTTCAATATGAAGTATCTCGTTCACTCGCTGCAGTGGAATGAGCAATTTTACTTATAGATGCAAGCCAGTGAATCCAAGCACAGACCTTGTCTGTATTATATCAAGCTATCGATCAAAATCTGACCATCATCCCAGTTCTAAATAAAATTGATTTGCCAGCCGCAAACCCAGAAAGAGTTGCTCATGAAATAGAAAATGTAATATGAATAGATAAATCCGAAATACTTTTGGTTTCTGGAAAAACTGGCGATGGAGTAGAACAGGTCCTTGACTCGATTATCGAGAGAATCCAAGATCCATTTACTTTCAAAAAACAACACCAAAAAAAATTCTGGAAAGATACACACGCTATCCACAAAGATACTGACGCAAGAGCTCTAATTTTTGATTCAGTATACGATCCATATAGAGGAGTGGTGTGTTACGTCAAAGTTATTGATGGTCATATGAAGCCATGAAAAACTATTCATCTTATACATTCACATAAAGATATAAATCCAACCGAAGTTGGGCATTTTTCTCCTGAATATGTAGCCGACAAAGAAATCAAAGAAGGTCAGATTGGTTATATAGTAACATGAGAAAAGTCAGTTCGTGACGCTCAAATCTGAGATACAGTCATCGATCGCAAAGAAATCAATAGTCTGAGTAATTTGGATGATTTTATCATCCCTGGATTCAAAAGAGTAAAGCCTTACGTGTATGCTTGAGTTTATCCTATCGATACAAACGATTACGATAAGCTAAAAGATTCACTAGAAAAATTATCTCTCAATGATAGCGCAATAGAATATGAGATGGAAGATTCCAAGGCATTGTGATTCTGATTTCGTTGTTGATTTTTATGAATGCTGCATATGGATATAGTGAAGGAAAGATTATCAAGAGAATATAATGTCGAAACAATTTTTACTATCCCGACTGTAGTTTATCTAGTCAAATCCAAGACTCTTTCTATCCCCCAAATCAAATCTTGAAACAATGTCCAAAACCTAATTAAATCCTGATTCTATAAATATATTTGCGCTCCCTTAGTAAAAGAGCTCGAAACCAAGAGCGAAACTGAGGATTTAATCTTACAAAACGATGAGGCATTGGAACAATTGGCTCCTTGGTTAGTTGTAAGATCATGAGTCGATATGATAGATTATTGAATGATAGACACGATACTTGAGCCTATAGCCAATGTGGAAATTGTCGGTCCACAAGAATATGCTGGTAACATAATGTCCCTATGCCAAGAATATAGATGAAAAATATGAAAGATGGATTACATAGATGAGACTAGGGTAGTACGACATTATGAATTACCGATGTGAGAAATTATTATAGATTTTTATGATAGACTAAAGTCCGCTACCAAGGGATATGCAACAATGAATTATGAATTTAAAGATTATCAGGAAGCTGATTTGGTTAAACTGGATATTTTTATAAACAATGAGAAAGTAGAGGCTCTAAGCTGGATTGTCCACAAGGACAATGCTTACTACAAAGGTAAAGATGCCGTAGAGAGACTCAAAGTTCTTATTCCAAAGCACCTTTTTGTTATCCCTATCCAGGCATGAATATGAAATAAAATGATAGCCAGAGAAACGATATCTGCTATTAGAAAAGACGTAATAGCAAAGTGTTACGGTTGAGATGTGACTAGAAAAAG
>CAJAPL010000138.1 GCA_903943625.1 uncultured bacterium | reverse complement strand
TTTTAAATATTCATGTCTGATTAAACATTATCAAGGCCTCCGGCGTAATCAAAGCAAAATCCATGTGGTAATCTATAAAATGTTTAATTACAGGTCATGCAAATGTGAGTAGAATAATAAATGTACCGACCAAAACATAAATAGTATATTCTGCTTGTGCCGATCAAAATATCCAATTACTTGCTACCACAGCCAAAATCATAATTATAATAAAGGAAAAAAATCTTGGGATGATTTTTACAATCAAAAAAAGTCGACTTTTATGCAAAAGTATAATTTTATCTATGCCATAACGATCCTGGTATTCCTTGAGCTTATTCCGTTTAAGTTTTGTATCAAAATTTGAAAAGATTTTCATCTATATTATGTTATTCTAAAATGCTTTGAAATTTGGAATAATCCTAACATAAACCTTTCAAATCATATAATTTGATGGTACTGTATAATTTGCTCATTCAAAACAGCCTAATCCAAAACAACAAAGCGAATCTGTAGAGAATCATCTATTATCTCACATAACAAAAAATCAACTTTCAATTTTAAATTCCTCTTTACCACATCTAGCCTCTGTCGTTACATACTCCGGCAAATAACTCTCTTGTAATTTTTTGCAGTCTTCTGCGGCTCAACTATTACAGATATATATTCATCAGTCATGTATCTTTACAGTTTCTCATGGTAGTCATATAATCCTTTTTATATAAGGGACGTTCTTACCTGGAGGGACAAACACTATTACGTCTCATCTTTGTAACTGCCCAAATCTTGGTGTAATTTTATCCACTATAATAAAATCGTTTTCTTCAAAAGTTGGAGACATACTAGATCACACAACGGTATATGGATTGGCTATAAAGAATCTTATAAACAATACTATTCCTCATACGAAAACCAAGAAAGCCAATAAATCAAAAACATCGGCTAAAAAATTTTTAAATTTTCACTTACTAAATCTCATCAATCAAAATATTTAATATAAATAATTTCTAAATACACAAAAACCAATGGCAACAGATCAAATTATAATCTATCAATTTTTAAACCCTCCCATTGATTAAAATGGGACTTCTTCATCGTCAGGGATAGGATGTTCTACATCAGAGGAATATCAAGGCTCATCTCATTGTCCCTTGGTATCCAAAAATATAAAATTATCAACAATTACCTCAGTAGAAAATCTTTCATTTCACTCGCTGTCCTGCCGTTTTCTAGTTCTAAGTCTTCACTCGATATAAACCCTTTTTCACTTAGTCAAATACTTTCACAATACTTCTGCTCACTTACCATAGGCTACACATCTATGATACTCTGCGTCTTCCAATAGATTTCAATCTCTATTTTTAAACTTTCTGTTTGTTGCAACTGTAAAGTTTGCAACCGGAGTACCACTACTTTCAATACTTTTAACTTGCAGATTATTGGTAGCTCTACCAATAAGCATTACCTTATTCAAATCCATCTTCGTAGATATAACGTATAAAAACGATGAATACAATACACTCATCGTATTGAGTAATAACAAAACTTTCTCAAAAATCAATTGATTTTAAGCGGATTTTTGTTATACGATTCTCTGCAAGTATTTTTTTTATACAAACTTTTGGTTTTTACATTTATACGTTGCCACGCTTTAAGATTTTATGCCCAGATGATGGACCCCGACTAATCGGGACAGGATTGGTAGATATAATTACTTAAAAAATCTCTCGTTTTAGCGCTTATACATTTAAACGCTTCAATATTTTATGCCCAGATGATGGAATTGGTAGACATGCTAGACTCAAAATCTGGTGTCTGTAAGGACGTGGGGGTTCGAGTCCCCCTCTGGGTAGAATAA
>CAJAPL010000137.1 GCA_903943625.1 uncultured bacterium | reverse complement strand
TACAGAATATTGAGTCATTAAACCCAAAGAAATTAGAAATATGGTCAAAAAACATTACCCTTGGATGTTTGAAAATTTGACAAAATAGCTGAAACTAATTAAAATCAAATATAACTTTTAACCATTTACTTATAAGACAAAAGATGACAATCCAAGAACTTATCCAAACTCTCAATTCTCACCAAGTAGCATATATCAATATGGATCTAAAAGATCCAAAAAACGGTGATTATATGCTTGCGTGTTTTCATCTTATCCCCGGCGGAAAATTAAACATCTTACAAGCAGCATGTGAAGTATCCGCAGAGTCTAGCACTGGTACAAATTTTGCGGTGCAGACAGAAACAGCTTACTCTAGACTTTTAAACGCACTAGTTTACAAAATCGATTTAGAAAAAAATCTTGTATGGATAGCTTATCCTCGAAGATTATTTGATAGATGATGAAATGTTCAGAATATTTTGACTTATATTGCATGAAACGTTTTTTGAATGAAAGAAATCAATGCACTTAAACTTCTAGATGTACGATTTCCTCCGGCAATGATAGAACAATACGACTGACCTAGTTATACTCTAGACGACATGAGAGAATATTTAAACGTTTATGATAGACCGATACTATGAACAATAGTAAAACCCAAAATGGGATTAACATCTGCAGAATATGCAGAAGTTGCTTATGATTTCCGAGTATGATGAGGCGATTTTGTAAAAAATGACGAACCTCAAGCAGATCAAGACTTCTGTCCATACGACAAAATGGTGATTAATATCAAAGAAGCTATGGCAAAAGCGGTTAAAGAAACATGACACAAGAAAGTGCATTCATTCAATGTTTCATCTCCAGATTATGATACAATGATTGCTAGATGTGAAATGATAGTAAATGTATGAATGGAAAAATGATCATATGCCTTCCTAATAGATTGAACAACAGCAGGTTGGATGGCAGTACAGACACTCAGAAGAAAATATCCAGATGTATTTATACACTTTCATAGAGCTTGACACGGCGCTTTTACAAGACCAGAAAATCCAATTTGATACACAGTTTTGGTACTTTCCAAGTTTGCCAGACTAGCTTGAGCATCATGAATACATACTGGTACAGCATGAGTAGGTAAAATGGCTGGGACCCCAGAAGAAGACGTAACATCAGCTCATAACATTTTCTGATTGCAAGCCCCATGACACATATTTGAGCAGTCGCGATGAACAATATCTGAACACGATGAAGATTGGATAAAAGAAGTTCAAGAAGATCATCATCAACACGTAACATTAGATGACGATTCTCGAAGATGACTCAAAAAATGCTGTCCTATAATATCATGATGACTAAATCCTACTTTACTAAAACCATTTATAGATGTGATGTGAAACGTTGATTTTATAACAACAATGTGAGCTGGTTGTCATGCGCATCCATGAGGCACCAAAAAATGAGCCACAGCCCTAGTACAATCATGTGAGGCCTATAAACAATCAATAGATATACATGAATATGCAAAAGATCACGCAGAATTGGCTGAAGCAATTGAATTCTTTGAGAAAAAAGACAACAAAGAAATTAGGCATGCAGCAAGGAGAGAGTCTAATTAGGCTCTAATAAAAAATAAAAATTTTAATTTTTAAATAAAATTTATGTCTGAAGTATTTCACGTCAAAACAAAATTAATTGACATCCAGGAAGGAGAAGAATTAGCAATAGTGCTTAACGAAGAACAAGCTCGAGAATATGGTATAAGTTCTATGGACAAGGTATCTGTATTATACAAATGAGAAGAATTTATTTTTGATGTAACCTTAACTCATAGGTATATAAATCACCACGAAATAGGGATTACAAAAGACATTAGCGAAAAATATAATATTGAACCAGGAGCAAGAGTTGCTGTGCGTTTTGCACAAACCAACAGAGAAGCGTTAGATGCTCTCAAAAAAGCCTTAAAGTGAGTTAAATTAAATTACCAGGAAATTTTGGCTATTATGAAAGATATATCTACAAACCGTTTTACGGATACACTAACTACGTATTTTTCAGCATTATGATTTTTCTATAAATCTAGTGATGAGGAAATGTACATGATGGCAAAAGCCATGGCCGAAACATGAGAAATGCTAAAATTTAAATGAGTTGTAGCCGATAAGCACTGTATGTGATGAATCCCAGGTAATGAAACAACTATGATTATGATTCCCCTTCTAAGTTCCTTATGAATCAAAATGCCCAAAACATTTTCCAAATCCATTACAACGCCAGCAGCAACATGAGAATGTGTAAATGTACTTATGGATATATCATTTAGCAAAGAAGAAATCGAAAACCTTGTAAAAAAACAAAATTGTTGCCTAGTACGATGATGATGACTTGATCTTGCACCGGCAGATGAACAGCTTATCAAGGTAGCTTATCCTCTCAGTATGCAATCATATTCAAGGACAGTCGTAAGTATTATGGCAAAGAAATACGCAATGTGAATCAATCATTCTCTTATAGATATACCAATCTGACCAACGGCAAAAGTCCCAGACATGAAAACAGCAAATCGATTAAAAAAAAGATATGAATACGTTGGCAAAAGACTCTGAATGAAAGTCCATGTAGAAATCACAAAAGCAAGTCAACCTATCTGAGCATGAATTTGACCACATCTGCAAGTAAGAGAAGTTCTCAGAGTTCTGCAACAACACGAACTAAGACCCATGGATCTACAAAACAAAGCAGTATATCTATCAAGTAAATTAATAGAAGTTGTATGATTAGCAAAATGAAAAGAAGCATACGAAATGGCTTATCAGCAATTAAAATCTGGGAAAGCATGGAAGAAGATGCAACAAATAATAAAAGCACAATGATGAAAAAATCCAAATATAAAGTCTGAAGACATTAAGTTATGAGAATTTAAAAAAGAAGTCAAAGCAGAAAAAGACTGAAAGGTAACAGCTATAGATTTGCACCTTATAAACTCTACAACTAGAACATTATGATCCCCGATAGAAGAAGAAGCATGATTATATCTACTCAAAAAAATAGGCGATAAAGTAAAAAAGACTGATATCATTTATGTAATGTATGCAAACGAAGAAAGTAAAATCAAGATGGCATTGGAAATGTTGAAAGGAAAAAAAATGTATGAAATAAAATAAATTTTTGTTATTAAAAAAATCCCGCCAAAAATTCACATGCGGGATTTTTTTTACAACACCTTTTTTCTATACAATATTATCAATATCCATCATCAAAATACCAAAGCCAAAATTCATAACACATTCAATGAATATAATATTCCTCTCAAATCTGCCATATAACCAATTAGCGGGATAAGAGAAGCGTAGATTAATCTACTAAATAAGCTGTTTATAGATAATATAGTCGCTCTATATCCAGATCATACTTCTTGATTGATATAATCTGAGGCTAAGACCTTATTGAATCATCTTACAAATTGTTGCAAGTATGCAAATCCAAATGAGAAAGCAAAAACTATATTCCCCATCAAAAAATAACTCACAACAACCAATATAGCTATAATAATAAGTGAAGATTTTTTTCACAAAATATTCTCTATATTATGAGATGTCTTAGAAACAAGAGCAGTAAATATTTGGAACGATGCAAATATAATACCAAAATATATAATATTTAGGCTAGATATTTGAAAATATGGCTGGTAAAACCGCAATGCTGCAGAATTTATACCATTAATTATACCGAAATATATTATCAATCGTTTAAGTTTGGCATTATTTTGAAACACAAATTTAAGAGCCTTCCATAAATCTGAAACATAATTTTTTTCTATTACGACTCTTACTCTTTTTGGTTCCATCAATCAGAAAGATAGGATAAACGCAACAAACATAAAAGGGACACTAAGCCATATCAATGGTCTATATCATATATTTACCAAAAAAGGTCAAGATATACTAGATATAGCTACGGCCAACATTGAGAAGGCAACAGCATTACCGATGACTTTCTTATATTTTCTTTCTTCTCCAATTTGTTTGAGTGAGTCATAAATGAATGCATCTTCGGCTCATGACAAAAACGATACAGCAAAGGCAAAAAAAATTTCTGCTATCAAAAATCATCAGAAGCTACTTCCAAATCAGTATATCGCATATCATACAAAATGAAAAAACAAAGATATGATAATAGATTTTTTCCTACCAACAACATCGGCTATATATCAAGTGGGGACCTCCAATATAACAACGACTATCGCGAATAATGATTGCAAAAATGTTATCTGAAACATATTCAAACCATTTTCTCTCCGAAACAACACTATAATAGGTATAGAAAATATCAACCCCGATAAAAAACTAATTATATAATATCTTATTATATTTTTCCTAACATTCAATTTCCGCATTTTGTATCATTACTTCTAAATAAAATAAAACCCCTCTAGCAATTACACATAGAGAGGCTTATTCAATTAAAAGTACTTCTTTTATATTTATTCTGCTAACTCAGCATCCTAAATTTTACATTTCTAATTCCTTTTATCCTCCCTATTATAAATCCATAATCTTTTGTCCAATCACAAAACATTCACGCATTCACTGGTGTTTCAAGCGTAACAATTGATAAGTGATTGAATTTAAAATTATTCATTATTTTACTAGAAAGGGGTATAAAAAATGTTTCATTATAACATTTCTACATTTGTCTATACGATAATTTTGTAATTATGTGACAAAAAACTATTTTTGCAAAAAATCTTTATTGATTTTTGTACAGACTTAAATAAATCTGATTTTGATTTTAATATTTTATTATTTGAGATGACTAAAAAAATATTACTTTTATTGTCTATCTTTTCTTTAATATTCTTAGCTTGATGTCGAGACGAAGACCCATGTGAAGATTCTCCAGATAGTAAACATTGTTATCAAGCAGAAGCCGTAAGCTCATGAGATCCAGCTCAATGTAACAAAATTTCTTGAAAAGAGTTCAAAGAATACTGATCTAATCCTCCAAGAGATAAGTGCTATATGATGGTTGCAGCAAAATTATGAGATTATAATATATGTAACAAAATTAAATGATGAGAAATGTCATATACCAAGGCAGATTGTATATTTGAAGTAATTAGTTCCAACGATGATCCTAAATGATGTGATAAATTAAAATGAAAAGATAGATACCAAGAATGTAATGAAACATTTCGCTCTGCAAATGCATTAATAATGAAAGATCAGACGATAGACGATTTAACAGATCAAATCAAAAATGATCCAGATAATGCAGAACTAAAAGCTAAGCTACAAAAAACAATGGAATCCAAAAAAGCTCTCTTTCCATTCTTATCTGCAACAGAAAAATCTAATTACATAAAGGAGCAAAGAGAAAAAATAATGGAAGATGTAGATGATGCTGATGTTCAAAATTCAATTGCAAAGGAATATAACAAATTCAGAACGACTAATCCGAATGCAGACATAATTACAATGTTAGATAAAATGAAATCTATTGCAGATAAACAAAAGATGATGAAACAAGCTGATGAAGATGCAAACGCACTTGTAGATGCAGTCAAAGATCAGATGACGGACCTTGCTCAACAAGGACAAGATGCAGTTACAGATGCCATGAAAGAAAAAGCAGCTGATTGGATAAAAGAAAATTGATGAGATAAACTCAAACGAAGTTTAAAAAATCTAGAATGGATGAAAGATAAATACGACAAAGCATCCGAAGAATATGCCGCAGTACAAGAAAAATATAATAAACTCAAGGGGGCTTACGATAAAGTAAATGCTATTTACGGTAAAATGGATGGTTTTGATACTCTAGTCGCTCAATGAAAAATCACCGCTGATAAAGCAAAAGTTTTGAAATGAGCAGTGCTCCTACAAAACGGATTAACTGCCGTTACGGAATATGTGCCAGTATTCGGAAGTACGGTTTCAAAGATTACAGATGCAACATTTGAAGCTACAATGAAATTTGCTCAGAAAAGAGCCGAAAGAGCAACAGCGTTAGATAAATGTATAAACGATCCTGAACATTGCGATACCGATAGTATAAGTGGATATTAAACTTGCATATTATAAAATAAATCAATATTAATAAAGAACAATTTAAATCGTTATATAATACAATGACAAAGAGATTCTATATTACTACAGCAATCGCTTATCCAAATGCAAGACCACATATGTGACATGCTTTGGAAATTGTACAAGCCGATGCTCTAGCTAGGATGTATAGAATGATTGGGAAAGATGTGGTTTTTCAAACAGGGACAGACGAACATTGAACAAAAAACTGGAGAACTGCACAAAAAGAATGAAAAGAAATTATGAATTTTTTAAATACCAATGTTTGAGTATTTGAAGAACTTTATAAAAAATTATCAATTTCTTATGATACTTTTATCAGGACTTCCGATACTAAATTGCATTATCCATGAGCGCAAAAACTACGAAGTAAACTAGTGCAAGCCGATGATATTTACAAAAAAAAATATCAATGACTGTATTGTGCATGATGTGAAAAGTTCATTACAGAAAAAGAATTAATAGATAAAAAATGTCCTGATCATCCGACACTAGATATTGAAATTATAGAAGAAGAAAATTATTTTTTTAAATTATCAAAGTATAAAGATCAAATAATTAAACTTATTTCAGATAAAACTTATGATATCTATCCAGAAACTAGAAAAAATGAAATATTAGAACGATTGAAAAATGCTCAAGATATAAGCTTCTCCCGTCCTAGAGAAACCTTACCACGAGGGATACCAGTCCCGGATGACCCAGAACATGTAATGTATGTACGATGTGACGCATTATCAAATTACATCACATGACAATGATATGGGAGCGATGAAAAAAAATTCCAAGAAACCCGACCAGCAGATATACATTTGATATGAAAAGATATTCTTAGGTTTCATGCAGCATTTCGACCAGCAATGCTTTTATCAGCAAATATCCAACTACCAAAAAAGTTATTGGTTCACTGATTTTTGACTTTAAATTGAGCTAGAATGAGTAAGTCTACGGGCAATGTAGTAGATCCTTTAGATGTATTAGAGACGACAGAGAGAGACTGATTTTGTTTTCAACTACTCTATGATGTTGCTCTAAATAGCGACTGAGATTTTTCCACAGAAAGACTAGATAACATATATGATAGCATGCTCATCTGATGACGAGGCAATCTTGTAAACAGAGTGACAAGTTTATGTGCAAAATACGGCGTCAAAGAATGAAAAATCAGTAAAATAAAATTAGAAGAATTTAGAGACGAAGACAACAAACTAACAACCCTTTTTGAATGATGATTTGACTGACATTTTTTAGAAAAAAATTATCTAGAAAAAGCCGACATACAATGATATCTACAAGATTGGTATAGATTGGTTCAGAAAGCCAATGAATTTATAACCAAAGCCGAACCACGGAGAAAATACAAAGATGATATTACAAAAGACGAAGCTATTTCAGATTTACAATTTCTCTTATATATAGTTAAAAACCTGTCCCTATTAAGCTCCCCGATACTTATCAACGGATTCAAAAAGATTCAAGAAATATTTTGAAACCAAGATCTAGACAAAATAGATACTGCCAAAAACATAGAAGATAAACAACTGTTTAAAGAAATATTTGATCTAGATAGTTTTGACGTAAACTTAAATCCAGTGATAATATATCAGAAAAAAGAGTAAATTTTATATTACGACATTTATCATGAAGTTTCTCATTCAAGTAGTAAACCAGGCTTGTGTAAATATAGTAGAAAAAAATATTACAAATAAGATAAATAAATGACTTCTAATATATGTTTGAATAAGTAGAGAAGATATAAATGATTATCCAGAAAAAATAGATAAATTTATAAATAAAGTCTGATCTACAAAGTTTTTTCACAATCCAAAAACCCACAAAATAGATCAATCTATAATAGACATCAATGGTCAGATTTTACTAATATCCAATTTCACCCTCTATTGATCAAACAAAAAAGGGACTAAATTAGATTTCACAGATAGTGCATGATATGACGATGCTAATAAAATTTATGAATATCTTATCGAAAAAATCAAGCAACAATTAATTCCGGTACAGACCTGAGAATTTGGGGCTATGATGTTGGTAGATAGTCAAAATGACGGGCCGATAAATATAATGTTAGAATATTAATTCAACCGCCAAAAAATAAGCGAAGTATAAATTTTTTGGATGATTGAATTACAACACACCATACAGAATTAAGTTTTCTATTCCCACGTTATTTTTAATCATTTTTTTGACTTTAAGCCATCTTTGAGCCTGGTTAAACATATCATTCTCGACGCAATAAGAGATCCATCAATCAATAAAAGAATCTATATAACCATGATTATTTAGATTCTTAAGTATGTCCTGGGCATAAAAAATAGATTTTTTAGAACGCAAAATATCCACAAGTTTTATAAAGTCTTGCCTTAATCCATCATTATTAGAGAATATTTCATCAAGTTTCACAACTACTCATGGTCTTCACATCGCCATATTACAGACAAATTTAGCAAAACTATCATCTCACTGGAAATATCAGTTAGAAGACATAAATTGTAGCATTTCATCATTACTCAGTTCCTGAAATTTTATGAGTATTGATCTAGATATTATAGTATCCAATAATTGTGATTGATGTGAAGTCGTGGCAAATATTATCCTTCAAGGCAATGGTTCTTCGCAAGTTTTTAGAAAAGCGTTTGCCGCCTCAGGGACCATTCTTTCTATATTCTCCAAAAGCACGGCCTTAAATGGTCATATTTTAGACTGTTGGAGTCGTAGATTTATATCTCTAACGCCTATATCTTCATATATTTCTCATTCAGCGACATCAAGGAAATGTTTATCATTTTCTTTGGGAGTTCTTACCTTTAAATTATGAATACCAATCACGTCAGTCAAATCTTTTATATACAAAAAATCCTGAACAAAAAAATTATTCAAATACCCTTTTACAAGATCTATAATACAAGATGTTTTACCTATATTCTTTGGTCAAGATATGATAAAAAAAGGGATAGATTTTTTT
>CAJAPL010000136.1 GCA_903943625.1 uncultured bacterium | reverse complement strand
GCATATTTTACATTGAACTTCTTTCATTTTTTTATTTCTCCTTTCTGATTTTTGTTATTAATATTCATCCTTGTCACCTCCAGCTTTACTTTTTTTTAGGCGAGAATTACCACCGCAAGTCATGCAATGATCACTTTGATTGTGACAAGTTGGGCAAACCTTAAAACCTCGTTCTTCTTTGGTCTTATTTGTCCCTCCACAATACATACAGTTATCACTAAGATTATGACAGATAGGACATACATCATTTCCCATAGTTATTTCTCCTTTCTGATTCTTTTTAACCATTTAAATGACTTGAGATAATCCCAGTAAGTCCTTTCATTAACATAGAGATGATAAAAATCACGTTTGACTCCAAGCTGGTCAATCAGTTTTTGGATAGTGTCAAATTGTGTTTTTAAATCAGCCTCTTGTTTATTGGCTTCTTCAGATGTTGAAAGAATATATCCAAGGGCAGATAATCCCCCAGAAAACTTATCTTGTCTTGCTTCAGACTTAGGGTCATTATAGAAATATTCGACCCAGAACCTGCCATTATTGGCTTTGGATGTTGCCGCCTTCAACTGTTCTTCAACTACCGCTTTTTTATTCAGTAGAGCAAGCCTCTCATCAATCAATCTCGTAATGATATGTCCCACGTGAAACTCGCTTTTCTTATTCCGTTTTTCATGAAATAAAGGTACAATAAACCCCATAACAAGGAATAAAATAGCGAAGAAGATTAAGACAGAAAAAGCGGAGCCGACATTATCTTTATTGGAATCAGGCATTAGCATAGCAAACAAAAAGCACATGGCCAACATCGCTAGTATCGCTTCCAAAAATAGGATAGGCCACCAAAACTCTTTCAATCTTTTTTTGTCAAATTCCTTTTGGAACTCAGCAAACATTTGGTTTTGTGTTTTCATATTTTTTTTATGAGGTTTTTTGTCATTGCGAGGACGAAGAACGAAGCAATCTTAAATAATAAGATCGCCGCGTCGCTACGCTCCTCGCGATGACGGATGATTAATTAATTTTCTTCAGCCATTTCTTTGATTTAAGGTACTGCCAAAAGTTTTTCTCTGGCACTGAGCTATACACATCCAAGCGGATTTCAGCTTCCTGGATATATTTAACCACCGCATCGATTGCCTTTTGCTGTGAGGAGATATCCTGTTCACTATCGCTAACTATTTCGCCAACATAATTATTCCAGTTACCCATCACAAGCACAGCAATTTCCGGGCTACACATCCAATTGGAGAAAGCTAGTGTGTCAAGAAATCTTTCTTTGGATGGTTCCGCTTTGGTTTCGAGAGATTTTTTTTTCTTTGCCAAAGTATCCAGTTTAGATACCGTTTCCTTCATCAGGCTTTTTTTATTATAGCCTGACAAAAAAAATTGATGAGGGAGGACAATGATTGCTATAAGTAACAGCAGTAAGCATGCTGTCATGAGTATCATAAAGATCTCTAGGCCTAAGCTATCATCAATAAAATCTCCCCTGAAATGAGCTTTTACAATAAACACAGATATCTTTGATAGTAAATATATCAAGCAAAGCCAAATCGGTATCTCGGGTATCAATGCGATCAATGACCGTTTCCGTTTCTTATCAAATTCCTTTTGGAATTGATAAAATAATTTTTCACGCGTTTCCATGTCGGTTTTCTTTGGTTTTATTTAGTCATTGAATATTTCGATTTTGTACCTGTAAGGCAAAATAACATATGGCACACCATCAGGATAATAAGTCCCTTCGATGTCCTTGTCACTCTCCTTTATCTGTAAGATTGGATGACTGACGGCGTCTGAATATCTTATATTAAAGTCAAACGTCGTATGAGCATCCGTCATGGTTTTCACGTCGCCGTTATTTGATACGGCAACGATATGGTATTCACCATCATCATCAATTTTGATGGATTGTATTTGATATTCAGTGATGATTGTCCGGACTGGGGCATCTCTGTTACAAGCACATAAATACATTATAACAAAGAGACCAAAGCAGACTTTAGTGATTGTTAAAAATAATTTTTTTGTTTTCATTTTCTTTTAAGGTTTTTGTAAGATTAATTGCATGATGTCATGTGTGTGTGGAATAGGTTTAGGATCTTCACGACTTATCATATCCTCCCTGATAATCTTGAATTTTTTCACCAACTTGTAAATGTCTCTGTCCCTCTGGCTATAATCAACAGTACAGTATTCATCCATAATCAAAAGATTGAAGTGAATGAAGGCGTATCCGCCAGGGATTAAAGTTCTGTAAATTTCCGCAAGAACTTTTCTTTGATCGACATAATGCATCACATTGATACAAAAGAAAGCCTTTCTGGTGTTGTTATCGTATGGCAATTTTTCGATATTATAAACAAAGAAGTTACTACGATACTTATCGTAGCTTCTTTTTGCGAATGATATCAAGGCGGAATCTTTATCAAATCCCAAGGCTGGCACATTAGCGTCGTTAAATCTAACAACATCTTTACCCTTGCCACATCCCAAATCTATGACGACAACGTTTTGTGCATTTTCGGGTATTTCGAATTTTTCTTTTAAAAACGAAATGAACACGTCAGCATAACCATTGTTGCTAACCTCCCAATGGCTGCCTTTGTTGTACTTTTTAAATAATTTACGATTTTTCATGTTAAAGATCTCCTTATTTTTTAGTTTATAATTTTTGTTTATTATGTAAGATTTTTATTTAGCCTTATAATAACTCTTTCAATCACATTAAAATTACTTCCAAGTCTTCTTTAGTTGCCAGTTCCAACGCTATTAAGTTTTTAGACTTCTCGTCAGCGATTGTCTCTAAAAAACAATTCTCTCATTTGATTATAGCGCCAGATTTGTTTATTTTCTTAGAAAGATCTGAATTAGCAAAAGCAATCTCTATATCTCATTTTTGCATTTTGATATTTTGCCAAGGCGATCATTCTAAAATAATTTCAGCCTCTTTATTTAGAATCTTAGAAGCTTCTTTACCTATTTTTTCAAAGCTAATATTACTATTGCCAAGTGTTTTAAAAATTTTTATAGATATATTTGCACTTAGGTCGGCATAAAAAGAACAAAAAGTTGTATCATAAGAAACCTCATGATTTACGTCTGCATTTCATTCATATAATTTTTTATGAAAAATATATGCTTGCTTGCTCCCGTTCTTTGAGCTTGTTGGTTTCTTTATCAGATCATTACAAATAGTAGTTATAGCTTGTGGGAGATTTGACATTATAAGTTGTTGGGAATTATAAAAATTATTTGTCTATTTTTTTTTATTGAATTTTATTCTGATCATTGTTTCACAAAATCATTGGTGAGCAAAGGTTCCTTTTATAATTGCTATCTCTACACCCTCTTTTTGTTTTTCTACTAAAAATTTTCTTATAGCATCACTTACAGCTTTGTAGGCTTTATTCTCTTCTCATTTGTATATCATATCTAATCTTATATGCCTTCTTGGTGCTCTGTAGGTATATGTGTTTTCTCATACAAAAATCCTATCATAGTCATCTAGTACTCATTCGATAAGGTTGTACGAATCATGAAATTTATGGTGCATTACAGATTGTTTTTGTTCTTGTGTGTCTAATATACTTTTTTCCAAAAAGCTTATAAATGCTCTCCCTTGTCTAAGTATATGATATGGTTTAATCAGACCACAAATTGAATTAGTTAGCTCCAAATTGTCTGTTTTAAATTTTTCTTGATTTGTCCATAAACGTTGAAAAATATCAGCTTTTGTAGCAGCAAGAACTTTTTTAAGTTCATCAAATTTATCTCAAATATTTTGCTCGTATAGAGGTATCAAGTAACTTAGATTTTTATCTATGTCGTCCATTGTGATTTTTTGAAATTATAAAAATTATTATCTACCTTTCACTAGGCGGATGGAATGGAATATATTAGAATCACTTTCTAACAAAAGAATATCTAAATTCTCGCTTATTCAGGCTACGTGTCATGTGCCTAACCGATAATTATTCCACAACTCAATATCTTCAAATCTCTGCTCCTTGGGATTGTACCAACCAGATAAATTATGGTTTTTTCTTAACTCGTCTTTTGATAAATTTCATAAAACCCTGTCTGCTTCTTTTGGGTCTTTTAAACATTTTGATCTTAATCATAATTTATCTACTGCAAATAAATTAAATTTTTGTTCTCATATAAATTCTTTGGGTACTCAGCCTAGATATTCTAGGACATAGGCCTTTCATCATAAGTTTTTTTGGAGATAATCTATACCATTAGGATCTATTTCTGTTTTCCATCAATTCTTAAGTTTTTCTTCTATTGAAAGATGTTTATCTATTTTGTAATTTTCACTTTCAAGTTTTGGAAATTTTTTGGCCAATTCTATATCTCTTTGGACATCATCAAAAAGCATAACATGAAAAAATGAATCCTGGACTGGGTCATCGATACCAAATTTTTCTTCTGAAAATGCCAATATTTTTCAATTTTTTAATCGTATCCAGAGTACTTTATTTACACAATGCATTGATGTGTGCGGAGTATTGTAATGTCAAATCAGCTTGTTTTTTATATATTTGTCAAAGAAAATCTGATACTTTTCTTCTGGAGTTTCTCATGGCTGAGAATCTATTGCGACTCTAATATATTCTTCTGTAGGAAGTTTTACTTGAAGTCATAATCTTTGGATAGCTCATCGTTTTACTAATTGTTTTCATACAAATTTTTTTAATATTTCATTGTGGTATTCATTATATTCCATGACATCCTCTTCATCGTTTATTTTTACGCTTATCATTGATTCTGTAAGATCATTTTGTATTCCACAACGTGATCGTTCATCACTATTCTCCAATTTTCAAAAATTTTGTAGTGCTTGTAAAATATTATTTTTACAATCATCTGGTATTCATTGGAAAAACTCTTGTGTAGATTCTAGAGTTTTGAATTGTTCGAATTTATTGTTGGGATTATCCTGCATTGCGATGTATGGTAAAAATTTAAACATCGCACTATGTATGTATTTACTAGTAAATGTCAATATATTGAAATGAAAATGTGTTGTTGATAAACCTCAACAGGCTAAACCAATTGTCATTCCGGCGCTAGGTTTTGCGGCCGGGATCTAGAAAAAAGTAGATTCCCTCTTCCAAAGAATAACACGGGAATGACAGTGGGAAAGTAAGAACAAGGGCAGAAAAAT
>CAJAPL010000135.1 GCA_903943625.1 uncultured bacterium | reverse complement strand
TTTCTATCAGATGTTTTTGCTGCAAATCCAAGTTTTGAAGTTAATCCATGATCATGAACAAATCTCAAACTACATTGTAGATATCTATTCAATGTAAAATTGAATGCATGATGACAAAGCTACAACTGATTTGATCATGTACTAAAATTTGATTCTTGAGAAGTGAATATAATACACAGTTGAGTGAATACATTTTTTGCTAGTTCCCCAGATTGATATATAAGGAGCTGATATCTCTATAGAGCATATTGAGCAGCTACGACTGGTAAAACCACAGATATAAATCTAACTGATTTCATTTTCTACAGTATAAGCAATATCTGAAGTACTATACTAAATTTCACTAACTGTAATTGATGAGCTATTACATTTGGTTCTGGGACTACAGCTGATTGTGCTGTTGTAAACTGATATACCGTATGATGACTAGATATCCTTGCATGAATAAATGATGCTTCATATAATTTCTCTCCATTGCCTTGTGTACCAGACTGAACCCCTCCAACAATATGAGCGGCGAATGTAACTCCATGACAGACACAAGTCCCATCAAATCAAGTAATATCTATGCTTATAAATGACTGGGCTTGAGCTGGTGTAGTCAATTGACCGTTGCCACTAGAAAGCAACAACAAAAGTCATTATCGATATTGATGATTAAGCCCTATATTATCAAATTATGTAGCAGCTCCTGCTACAGTAGATAATCAAGAATGAGTAAATAGTTGATCTATAAGGATAACGGTTACTGCTCCAAGTTATTGAGCATATTGAACATATGTATTATCATGATCTAGCTTATCATTAAGTGATTTTGCATGAGATGCTGGCAAAAACCAATATACTCGAGATAGTGAGATAAGATGATATAACGTATCATTTGATCCACCTAGTCCATACCCGATAGAGAAACAAATAAGTGTAAGTATAACAGCAACCGATAGACCAAATGAAAGTTGACTAACACATACAAGCACATCTTCATTTACATTTAACGCTCCTCAGGCACCAGCGATAACTATGTTATCGCCATCCCCTACAACGTTTGTTAACCCTAGTTTAACTGAAATAAGATTTTATATAACAGATGATCGAGCGTGAGTAGATACATGAACAGTGAAATTTACTATCCCAGCTATATCATCATGATGAATATTTATGACCTGATATACATATTCATGAAGCGATTTAACTTTTGTGTTATCATGATGATCAGCATGAATATGAAATGGATGAGATTATGTAGTTAGCTTTACCCCTAAATGGGATTTTCCAGCAAATAGCACTGTCCAACTAACTTGAGTAGCTGCTGATTTAGCATGAACAACAAGGACATCTAGCTTCTCTTTCTCTACTAGGCCTGACTGTGCTTATTTTGGATGTAGTACAATTCTAAGAATACATATACCATGATTGGAGGTCTTTGAGTTTAGTTGAAGTTTGCTTATGGTAAGTTGAACTGGATATGGTTATTCTACAAGTATGCCATACTTGAGTGGAAATACTTTGGTTTGTAGCTTGGATTACACTTGAGCAATCTTAACTTGAAATGTTAATATTACTAGTAGCACTTGAGTATCTGTAAATTGAATACTTTATAAAAATAATAATATCTATATTACTTGATTAGAATTTTCCTATCAGAATTGAGTTGTTGTAATACCTGATTAGTTTTTATATTTTTTAGTGTCCATCAGAAATGAAAAAAATTATTTTATGATCAGCATTGTTTATTCTTTCTTTATGATTTTTTACTTATGCTGGTAATATTTCTATCTCACCGTCTGAATGAAATTTTTGAAAGTGATGTATATTTGGCGTAGACGTGAATATAAATACAGAAAATGCATGATTAGCCGCGTTTGATCTAGTATTGGAATCCTCTATGAATTTCTATGATTTTGTGCCAACAGGAATGTTCCCCTATTATCTACCACCCAAAGTTGATTGAAATCTTGTACATATTGTTGGGTTTTCCACAAATCCCAATAATCGAATAAACAGCAATTGATCAGCATGAAAAATATATTTTAAATCTAATCCTGGAGATTCTGATTGAAGTATTAGGATTTATTTTGTATGAACTTGAGATACTAGAGATTCAAACCTAAGTATGCCTGGTTGAGTCGATACTCTAACTTCTGTGAAAGACTGATATTTTACTTTTACTAGTGATGGAGAGTGTTTAGATGCACATAATATAGTTTGATGAATAATATCTTATCAGTCGTGATTCTGATTGGATCCTGCAGTTGTAAATAAAATTAATTCAGATTTTAAATCTTCAAAAATGTTTGTCTTTTTGGAAAGAATGTGAGTTATATGAATTTCTATAATAATATTATTACTAATATTGCGGTATCTTCATAAAAAATGATATTTAATAAAACATAAAACAAAAGTTTCTCATAGTTAGATTATTTAATATAGACAAAGTTGGACATGTTTTACTTTGAATGTTTTTGTGTTGAACTAAAAATCCATTTCCTTAAAAATCTCATACCCAAATAGGTATTATCTCGTAGTAATGCGGGAAGGAAAGTCCTGACACCATAAAAAAGTTAACATCTAACGGATGTTGGAACTCTGCTTTTGCAGGCAAATGAAAGTGCCACAGAAACGTAAACTATTCTGCAGCAATGTGGGAGAAAGATGCAACGTGGATATGGATCTTTATCGATTCTAATCCTCCTTAGTTGGACAGATAGTCCTTCAAGTGGTAAACCATAATTGGTGCAAGCTTATTCGCTTTTGCGAGGAAGTGCGAAATATCCGCTATAAGCGGGTTTAGATATATTATACCTAATACAGAATCAGGCTTATTGTTTGGGTAAAAAATAGGGCCATAGCTCAGAGGTAGAGCGGGAGTCTCCAAAGCTCCGCGTCGCGAGTTCGAGTCTTGCTGGCCCTGGTCTAAGAGAATTAGAAATCGTATTTCTAATTTTTTTAGTTTATTTGTGCATGAGGGGGTCGGAGGATTTTTCTTGAATATTATTGTTGCTTTTGTATACTCTATTTCTAATGTTTTATGATATTCCTGTTGTTGATATGTCTAGTAACCAAAACCCTATAATCCTTCGTTTTGATAATGTATCTTTTGCTTATAACGATTGAAAACATCCTATTTT
>CAJAPL010000134.1 GCA_903943625.1 uncultured bacterium | reverse complement strand
ACACAGTCAAATTATCACAATATAATTACCAAGACTTACGAGCAAAATGATAAATCTAATCGATATTATTTGGCAGATTTTTTTGAAGTTTTGACAGAGAGTTTTGTGTGTAATTATGCTAGTTTGGACGCAAGACAATTAACTGCTTATTTCCAAAATAAGGCGTTGAATGAGATGATCCCATTTGGCGGGACAAATAAAAGACTACAAGATGTAATCGTCGCAATCAAGCTACTGATGCCGACATTGTGGGCGTGTGAATATTTTTTATGGAACTGCAAAACTTGAACTCATTGATGAATAGATATTATAATGCCCAAATGAACACCTATAACAAGCTTCTCTGATTGAGTAGTCACTAGGATCAAAGAATGGGACTGAGTAAAGCAAGATGAATGAAATTGTGTCGTAATACAGACACTAGATAAGTGGTATTCATACAAACATATGGATAAATTGAATGTGAAATATGGAGATAAAGTAGATAAATGAAATATAATATGACGATGCTGATCTACCGGACAATCGACTCAATATCATCTGCATTTCCAGGTAGACTCACCTATTTCTCCATTTAACCCATATCGAAGTAATCAGTTACAAAGCGTAATCAAAAATACTCTAGACCCATTGCCGTTTTTGAGAAATATATTTTGGTATACAAAAATATTTATAGACATGCCTTTGAGTAGTGAGCATAAGCAAGCTATTGAATCATTATATGCTGCTGGGATAGTAAAATGAAGTTGAAATAAAGTTTCGCCAGATAATAATATGCCTAGATGGCAAGCAGCTATTGTATTTGATAGATTGGCTAAAAAATATAATCTTTATTGAAGTTTGCCTGTTATCAATCCTATGTTCACTGCGTATTCAGATGTAAATACGTGAAATAGTGAACTAACTGAGTCGCTTAAATGACTACAAAAGTATGGTATAATGGCTGGTAGTAACTGAATATTTGATCCAGATAGGGCTGTGACTTGAGAAGAATGGATAGCTGTACTATGAAGATTATTATTTGGATTAAAAAATGCTGATAATGGTATGCGGTATAAGAATTATGTTAACTTTTTTGAAGAAAATAAGTTTATAATGAAAAACTGGATTTATCTTGGAAAAAATATTTTAAGGAAAGACGCTTTTCTGGTGCTGTATAGAGTATTGAAGAATAAGGGTCTGATAAGTTAGATTCCGGTTGCAATGAATAATTCTTTACAGAACAAGCGCTAGAATGACAGGCTATCGTTTATACGCTTTTACGTTGCTACATCCATTATGCAATTATTGAAAGACAAGATAAGGAAAAAAATGGCAGAAAAACATCTAGGTAAAAATATAATAGGTGCAATTTCTGTAAATGTCATAAAACATTATTTAGAATCAGAATTGGATGTTAAAAATATTGATGATGTGTTGAGTGGATATGTAAGATTCAATAAAGTTTTTATAAAAACCAATGACCAAAAGATAAAGATTTTTCTTTACAAAAAAAAACAAGAGGTACTGGGCAGAGCCAATGAATCTCTTGCTAATCTATGATATAAAACCAAGTTAATGGAAATATTTTTTAAGTAAGATTATTTTTTACCTTTGTTTTTACTTGAAGTTGGTGGAGTATTTTTTGGGGTTGTATCATTTGTGGTTGGGGTTGCTTTTTTTAGTTCATCTATAGTTTTATTGCTAACCACAAGAAAAACAGAGTCAGCAAATCTTTTTGCTTCTTTAGATGCTATGTATTCTTTTTCTGCTTTTTCTCGTCTCTTATCATTAGCTGCTTTGTTATCTGAAGCTACTTGAAAATCAGTTTTATCTGAGTTACAAGCATTCAAAATTAAAAATAATAGAAAAGCATAGCCCGCTTTGGAAGCCATTGAGCTTAAGGTATTACTTGAATCTGGTCATTTTCTCATTGCTATAGTTAATGATATAATTAATTTACTATAATCTTTTATACTAATTTGTCAAGCTTTTCTTTCTGATTTACACAACTTGACAAATATCTCAAAATCACTATACTTAATTCAGTTTAAATTTTAATCTAAAAATATGTGATTAAATAAACCTTGACTAGCGGCTTTAGCAAAAATAGATTGATCTGTAATGCACTATGGCGTTTGATTGCCCGCGAATGCATTGTGAGTTTGAATAAATGTACTAGACACAGTGTGAGGCGTAGTTTCATGAACAGGGAGACTTATTAAAGATGCCCTTCAACATCCATTCGCAGGGAAAACATATAAAGACTATAAGGACGCAGTAGTTTGATCCTTTAAAAAATTTTGAGAAAGGACAAAGGAATGATGGGAAAAATATTGGGCACCTACAAAATGAAAACGAGATAAAATGTATGGCCCAGCTAAATTTGTAAGTGGAGTTACTCATGCAGTATCTGGGTGATTAAAATATGGTATATGAACTGTTTTAGACGCAGGACGAAGAGGTTTGAAAACTATACCAGCACTTTTTAACAAAGATAGAAAAAAGCTAATACGAAATTGATTTAAAGATAGACAAAAAAAATGGCGAGTGGATGATTACGCCAAATGATTCAAAGATCTCAAAAAAACTGATTAAATATTTTTATTATAAATCTTCTTCTGGTCAGGTAATATAATCTATTATCAGATTTTTTACTACATTATCCAATATTTGTGGATATTGTGGTATATTGGCTATAAAGTCTGATTCTTTGAAGTTTTTCTGAGACATAAGCATGTCTATTTTTTTTAATTCTTCTAATGTCAAAACCTCTGGGATCTCAGCCATAACCATCTGTTCTATGATAGCCCTTAGATATTCTTTGTCTTGGAATAGTTTGTTGTCAGCGTTATTTTTTATATTTTCATATACATAGTTTAATGCTTCCTGTAAATTTTGCATGTTAATTTTTTGTATATAAAACTATGCTGCAAGTGCTGAGTCAAAGTCTAGGTTCTCCTGTTTACTCATAAAAGCTTTATATGCTTTTTTAACTATCATTATTGTAGCTTGTTTTCTTGCTTTCGTTTCAGGACTCTCTGAATCACGTGGTTTAGCTACTTCCAAAAATTTTACAATTCACTTTTTTATGTTTTTATTTTCGATTCATTTTCAGAATATATTTTTTCTTTTCATTCAGTATCTCAGTCATCTGTTAATCCTAGATTTTCTATGTCCAAAAATGCTTGGGATGCTCCTTGCAAAGTCCAATACATTTTCTGGATAAGCATCGTATTTCTCCATTTTATTAATATTTCTAAGTACTCATCATCGATAATTGGCCATAAATCTTGGAGTAGCTCATAATTTTGCTGTTACATCTAAGAGACTATCACGCTGATCTACCAAGTCTTGGACACTCATATCCGTTGGTCTTGTGAGTTTCACATTGTTGTCTGTCGCTACTTTTTTTATTTCATCAGTCACAAAATCAAGAAATTCGTTTCACTGTAATTTGTGTCAGACCCTAGTTTCTTCGGCAGTTATTTTGTCTTTTATTCAAGAGATATTTACTCTATCGTCTATACATCTTCATATAATCCGCTGCATATAATCAGATTTTTCTTTCATTATATCATTAGTTTTGACTATTTTTCTCCCACGAATAAAATTATCAAACAAGTCTTTTGAGTACTGTTTGGTGGCTTCTGATAGTCTTCATCTATCAGTCTCCATCCAATTGGATGTGTTTATTGTGTTTGGACCTGTTGTTGTTGGCATGGCTATATTAATATTATAATACCTATTAATTTTATATAAAACCTTTGATTTTGTCAAATCTTATAAATTTCATTCTATTAATTTTTTCCTGATGATGTTTTTTTCTATTTCACTTGTTGTCAGACTAACAGCTTTGATATAGTATTGTTTAGCCTGTTGGACATCTCTTTGATTTAAATAATAGTCTCCCAAGGCATGGAAAATATATCACTGCGGATAGCGCTCTGATAAGTAGAGAAGCTTGTCTTTTGCTCAAGCCCAATTGGATGATGCTATATCCTGCCCTGCTTGTCAATAAATACAGATATTGTCATCTCAAGAACTAAAAGTCTGATAACATTTATCCAAAAAACTTGTTGCTAGCTGAGGATTATTGTTGTATATTGTAAATATTTCTTGATTTTTAAATGGCAAGAAAAAAACATTATAAAAGAATGTATAAAAATCTGATTTTTCTAGATTATCTTGTCATAAAATAGATTGTCGCATACGGATAAGTTTTGAATTGTCATTTCAAGCTATATAGTTTAATATCAGGTACCTATAGACGTCTGTCTGATAAATTTCTCATTTGATTTGGGAGAGGTACAAGACCGATTCTTCATATTTTTCGTCTCGATAATAGGATACTCATATTAGAAATTTATAATTATCTTCTTTGGCAGGATTGATATCTATGAGTTTAAAAAGATAATCTATAGCTGTCGCCCGATCATTTGTAAGAAAGTGCGAGTAAGCCAATATCTGATAAGGCAGGATATATGTGTCATTTTGCATGGCGATGGAAAGTGCTATTTTTTTTGCTATAGAAAAATATCAGTTTTTGAGCATAGTCAGTGCTATCAACCCATCTTTATAATATGATGGGACCTCGTTTTGTAAGTACGGATTGTTTAGTGTATCAAAGTAGTTTTGTATAAAAGCTGAATAACGAGAGCTTGAAATTGTTTTAAATATTTTGGTAGCTCCGTCCCAATCTTTATTCCAAATTTTAATAAGTCACATATAGAAATATGTGTCGTCTTTTGTCATAAATCATGCGCTATATATTTGATTAAGCGATGCCTCAAAATCAGTTATCTCATTTGGGTCAGTAAGAGATAGTGAATTTATAAGTATGTGTAAATATAGGTTAGCATCTATATTTTTTGAATAATCTCAGTTATTGAGGTCAATGATATATGATTTAGCATCATCAAATTGATAGTTATGAACTAATTTTTCTAATAAGATATTTAAAACGATTGTATTTTTGGTTTTAGAGTAAATATTTTTCAAGGTCTGGATATCGTCAAAATTATTTGAACTATTTTCTTTGAGGTCCTGCAATTGAACGCTATCAATTTCTTTTTGTTGTATTCAGATATGTTGTAGGTCAGATTTTAAATTTTGATTTAGTCTGTTTTGGTCGATTGGTTTGACGTTTTCATTTATTGTCTCATGATTTGTATTATTTTCAACTAAAGGATCTGTAGATTGATTGCCTGACAAAAAATAATCCCCAAATAGAAAAAGGACTCGCGAAATACACAAAGCTAAATAAACAACATGCTTTTCTTTTTTCGTCATAATGCGCTTTTAATTAAATTATGTTGCATCTAAATTATAATTAGCAATTGATTGGATGCAAAAAAAAATCATGGAATAGCCCATGAACAATTGACAAAATAAGAAATTATAAACAATTGATTATTCTTTCCATATTTTATTCATCTGTTTCTCCCTATAAGAATTAGAAAATCTGTGCGCCTCATTGCGAAGGTTTATTAGGATCTTATCTGTGTGGTCGTAAATAAGATTTATACTT
>CAJAPL010000133.1 GCA_903943625.1 uncultured bacterium | reverse complement strand
ACCTGGTCCTGGATTCCGTTGAACGGAATACTTTGAACCGGTTTGCCGGATATGTCCCTGATCTCGATCATACCTTTGGTCTCCTTATCAAATTGATAGCCCAAAATTATAAAATCTTTGGATGGATTGGGATAAACCTCTAAAAAGGTTGGCGCCTGCGAATTGAGCACTGTCATTATAAAGATTCATCACTCTTTGAGGCTATCATAAATGGATTTTACATACACTTCTGGAGAGGCTAAATGCTCCAAAATAGCTGTTCAGATTATAACATCAGCTTTAAAAGGGATTTTAACACCTTGGTTGAGATCGCATTCTATAGAAGTAATTCATATTTTACTTAAATATTCTTTATTTAATTTTATATCTAGAGCTATTAAATCTTTTGTTTTGAAGTGTTCTTGTATATATTTCAATACCATAGCATTATATCAAGTCCCAGTATCAGCAACAATCTTATTATTTAAATCAACTACCTTTAATATCTTTTTCAATCTAAAGCCAAACAATATCTTATCTATAAAAGAAAGTGTGGCTTCTCCAAACGCGCTATTTCTCATAAACTTATTTAAAAAATAAATAATACATCTCAAAAATAGAATTTTTGAGTTCATAAAAAGATTTTAGTCCCAGTAACCTTCTAATAATGTATTTAGGATTAAGATAAAATGATCTAACCGCGGATTTTTGTAATCTAACCAAATCTGCTAATGGTAGATTATGCGAATTCCAGACCTGTGTTTTTTGTTTACTGGATTCTAGATTAAGCTCATCGGGATTAGCAAATCATTTTTCAATCATATCTTTTCTAAAATGTGTTCAAATCCTGGGAGTAGCTATATTAAATGAAGCGAAATCTAGATGTAGTGTTTTACTTAAGAAAATAGTGTTTCTTATTGATTTTTCATCATCTCATGGCAATCAAACAATAAATGTTCAGCCAGCTCTGATCTTATTTTTTTTACATAAATCCATCGCCTCCCGAATCTGGGAAATTTTAGTCTTCTTATTGTATTTATCCAAAATATCCTGATTCATAGACTCGATACCAAAAACAATTGTGTGACATCAAGCACTTTTCATCATCTCTATTTTTTCTTTATCTATATTATCCACTCTTCAAAAACAAGACCGACTCATTTTACACTGCCTCAATCAATTACATAATTTTTGTAATCTTTCTTTTTGTAAACCAAATGTAGCATCGACAAAAAAAACATCATTTATTCAGATCGTTTTAAGAATTTTAATTTCTTCAATGACGTCATCTATTTGCCTTACAGAATAATTAATAGTACTATACGGGCAAAATTCGCAACTAAATGGGCAAGAGAGATCTGTCATCATAACTGAACTATATTCTCTCATGGCGAACGGATTACTATAATTTTTAGGATCAAACATTTCCCGTTTAGGAATAGGAACATTTCGTATTCATTTGTCAAACTGTTCTTTACCAACAACTAAGTGATCTTCATGCATGTATATCATATTATCTATTATTTTTCAATCTCAATGCTCAATATAGCTTATGACATCAGCCGTTGTAAAATGGAAATTTATGGCATCTATTCACTTAAAAACATTAAAAGATTCCTCTTTTAATTCCCTGAATATGTCTCCTGTTCCTATAATTTTTGGTGAGCATGTAAGATCCAAAAGCAATTGCTGGATAAATCATTTATCTTCTCTAAACGACGCAGCTCCTGCTAGAAAATATATATAATCTGGCGCAATATTATTAATTTTCTCTATGGTCGTGGCTGGAGATATATTTTCAGCTATAGAATCTATCAAAAACAGATTATATTTTGCTTCATCAAATCTTCCACTAATATATACCAAATCAACTGGAGGATAATAATATCTTGCCTTTGAAATCTTAGAACAGAAGTATTCTCTTAGATATTTTTCTTTTCATGGTAAATTAAGCAAAAGAACCTTTTTTTTCATTTTTAAATTATTCATTTTTAGATAAAAATAGACTCATCGTGGTAAAGTAAATTATGAATGGAACTAAGAATATTGAGTACCTAATGTATGCAAAATGGGTTAGTATTCACATCCCCATATCAGAGAAAAGTATCAATATTGAAACGCCCATCAATACAATAATTAATACAAAAAAACACAATAACTTCTCCATTTTTTTATAGTTTCTTATAAAAAGGATTATACTTATACTAAATAAAAGATATAACAAGATATAATCTGGATGGAAAAACATTTGTTTAAAGGGAGCCACAAACAAATCCTGATTCGCAGATAAATTGGGCAAAATGTCTCATATTTTAGGATTTCACATTATTAGGGAAGAATCAGCAGGATATAGCTTTAAAATAAACTTCCCTGATAAATATCATATAACGACTCCAATCAATGGGACCACATAAGACATTATATTTATTTTTTCCCCCTTCCTTGTGAAATAATTTATTATAAATATTGTCACAAAAGAAATAATAATTAATATTACAGATTCATTTCTAATGGTACTAGCTAAGAAAAGAATAATCATTAGTGGAATTTTTAATGATTTTTTTTCTGGATTGTTTTTATCTAAGTTTAGTATTTGGTCAATCAAATAGAACATAACAATAAATATAAAAACTCATCCAATAAAGTTTCGGTAAGCACCAAGTCAATGGATAAATACAAACGGCAATGAGGCAAAAATATATGCTCCCAACATAGCAAATAAGAGATTCGTCTTTCTTAAAATAATTCAGAATAGGATTAAAATGGACATACAATAGAATAATGCAGATACAATGTTTGTATATCAACTTGTATTTGAATCATTCGATAATAAGAAATAGGTATCAGTAAGCGGAGCGAATATATTCCTCTCTAATGCGCTACCAAGAAACTCTGGACTACTTTTATCCAACACTAGACTTTTATTTTCTGTGAATATCTTTGTTTTTATATCTCGACCACCTACGGCGTCTTCGTCAAATGTCGGCATATGAGTGTTTATAGAGAAGACCATAAACAGCTTTAATAAAACATATATTAGGATTAAAATTACAACATATTTTTGCCGCTCTTTTAATAAGATAAATTGTAATTTAACCTCTGAAAATGTGTGTTTTATAGAATTTAGTATCTCTTTTCGAAAATATTTATATTTAATGCATTTATATATGAAGATTCATAAACTGAGCATGAAAGTAACTATTGGCAAAATTAAAGATAGTTTATCAAAAACGATTCATTCTAGGAATAGCTCAAAAACAAATAATGATAGAGCCATAACAAATCATAATGCCAATTGCTCGAAAATATTAAGAAATTTATGCTGATTGCATAATCGCAAAATTAAAACTCATGTTCCTAAGGCTAACAAAATAGGGATTAAGATCATTTTTATTTATTCAAAATATAAATTCTGATTAAAAAACACATATTGTTTTTATAGCTTGTTATGTTTTGGGATTATTTTGGTAATAATCTATAAATTTTTGCATAAGGTTTTCGTTGGATTTCTTTTTGGACTGGGAATAACGAATTATCTCGGAATAGAACTCAGCTAGAATATATCGGGTCTTTGAAATCGAAAGGAGCATTTGCTCAATAGGGGTTGTATACAAAAAGATATTGTACTCCAGTTATAGGTCAAAATTTTACGTCTGGATAAATATGATACTTTCATTCAAAATTGAAAGGATAGGGGGCGATGAAAAATCATTTAACTTTAGATGGTACTTGTGTTTTTATAAATGTCAAGAATTGATAAAAATCTGAATCTTTCCCCACTCTTCAATTTTCCATTATATTGGGAACGTCTGTAACGTCTTTGTAAATCTTTATTTGATTAACCGTTGAGAAAAAATCAAATAATACCCAGAAAAAGGCGAGAACTAATATTCAGAAATAAATTGATTTCTTCTTATTGTCTCTTTTGGAAGAAAATATATACGACAAAAATGCCAATCAAATGAGAATTGCTATTATTGGTAGGAAAGATTGGTTTATATATTTTCAGTTCCGAATCGGTCACTCAAGAAAATTTATTGTCCTTGGATTATATGACTTATATTCTAGAGCCTGATTAAATCAATTTATAAAATTATCAAAAATTCACATCATTCATCAATTAATTACAATCTGATTTCAGACGAAATTTCATTGGAACATCAATGCCAATTGAGCATCTCAAGGTATTTGTGCATAAGCTGGAGAATTTGATAACACAAATTTTTGATTTATATCTGGTCATCCATTAATCTGCAATGTCTCTCATAAGTAAATCTGTTCTCATACTAAAAATCAGTATCATAAGTTTCAATTTCATTGCAAGTTTCAGTTTATGCTCACAAAATCGTTTTGAGAAACCGGTCAAACCAAAAGGAAACATTGATTTGAGCATTGAAAATTTAGTGATCAATTTGATTCGTTGTAATTGTCAAATCACTGTTGTTGATATGCGGATCCCCATCAAATAAAATAAAATAATCACATTAAAACCAGAATTATTTTTTTCATAATTTTGATAAACACATAAAATTAGTCAATGATTATATAATAAGAAATTAAAATCAAGTTTTTTGTGATATTATAGAAGGTTTTTAATATGGCCAAATACTCAACTGCGTCTCGCAATATACTATAATTAAGCCTTAATCCTATAATCACTACTATTGTGTATTTTTGCCCCAAGTCAATCTTTAATTTCTATGTTACAATCCTTGCATACCTGGACCTCGGGGATGTTGCTTGTAAACCTATCTCCACCTTTGCCAAAAATAATTTTTGTTTCTGTCCCATACTTTTGTCTGATAAGATTTGCTATTTTTTTGATGCTTTCACATACTGAAATAGTGCTATCCACAGGATCGATAGATAACATTACGCAGTCTACGGATCTCAAGGCAGAAATGACTTTGATTCTAAATTGTTCATCTTGAAAAACCACTATTTCTCATGTTTTTGCTTTAACCTGATCATCGTTGTTTACTATCACTCGAAGTTCATCTCACAAACCCCTACAAAGATTGAAGCATTCAATATGTCATGGATGAAGAGGATTAAAATACCCAGAAGTAATTACTATTGTTTTCATATTTATAGTATAATTTTAAAAACATAGAATCATATTTAGCATTTCACGATATTTTTATCTAGACCATATTCAACATTTATTTTGAATTATAGAGCACTAACGTAAAATTTATTAAATAGAACTTGAAAAATACTATCATATTATTAGGTTTAGTGATAATTTTATATATTCTTTCATAATATGAAACAAAAGATATTCCTTGGCATAATCGCCCTTATTTTGGTTTTTTTCTGAGTATGAATTTTTAATGAGTATCGAGTAAACCACACCTACTACTCTACTATGCTAAATTCTCGAGACAATCGAAAGATATTTTTTGGAGCGATAGTGTCTAGCTTAATCCCCATTTACTATTTATATAAAGCAAGGATATTCTCTTTGAAAAAATTTATTATTTATTTGGTTGTTTGATTATTGTTGTTTTGAATAATTCATGTAATGGTTAAAGATACTATATTATGATGATGATTTATTATTCTATTAATAAACACTTTAATAGTATTTGCTCTGGGGGCTTATTTCGTTGTTGGGACTTTGTCTTTGGGAAACCGGATTTCAAATAAGACAATAAAATTTAAAGAAACGAGACGACAAGAAATGTTATTAAGTTTCGGTATTGGTTTATGAATAATGCTACTATTGGTATATACCCTAGCATCTTTAAGTATATTGTATCCTATACTTACTCGAATCATCTTTGTGTGACGATGATTTATGATATATAAAGAAAAAAAAGGTCTCATTCATTATAAAAATATTATTTCTGAAGCTATTCAAGAATTTAAATCCTATGAATTAAAAAACAACCGGTGGAAATGGATATGATTAATTCTTTTGGTTATATCTATAATTTATTATTATTATTGATTTGAATTGTCTTTTATACCGTACTCTACTGCTTGGGATGCAAATCATGCTTATATGTATGAACCAAAGGTATTAGCTGAAAGTTTTTGAGTAATCCGAGGCAACTTATGAGCTGCTAGTTCGGCCCCTATGCTTTGGCATGCATTTATAACATTTTGGTTTAGCCTTATACAACCTATTAAATGATGGTTTTGGTTATCCGCAGACAATATAGCCGTATCTATGAATTTTTTGAGTTGAATATTTGTATTACTATTTTCTCTTGGTGTTGTAAAAGAGATATTAAACTTTTTTGAAAAAAAGCTAGAGACATTAAAAGATTGAAGTTTAATTAGGAATATTTCTTTCTATTCTTGATGGGTTTGGATGTTGCTATGGCTGACTAGTGGGATGGGAGCATTTCTAGTCTTTGTAGATAATAAAACTGATTTATGAGTAATGGCGATGACTATATTAGCAATTCTTTCATGAATAATATTCATAAACCATATAAAAGACAACAAAGAAAAGTGATTGGAAATAGGATCAAACAACTCAAAATATGTCATAATGTCTTGATTATTATTTACAGTTGCTAGTATGTCAAAACCAACAGCTTTCCTTGATATAGCATTATTTGGCTTATTGTTAGTATGACTTTGGCTCAATTGGATTATGGCGGCATGAGCTTGAATATCAGTAATGTGAATAATGTGAGTTTTGCAGATTGGGAATGCTCCAGATTTCATAAATGTATGACTTGGCAAAGAATTGGTCTTAATATGATTTATCATATTTATAGTTTGAATAATAATATTGTGATTAAAAAAGTGATTTAAAGATAAAAAAATATATATAAAAACTATAATTTTATGGATACTATCGTTTTGAGTTAGCCTTTTGCTGCTCAAATGACCCACACTGATTTATAAACAAGTTTTAAATTGAGACTTGGGGGCTTGAAATTTTGCCAAGGGACTATTGATGTGATATAATCAAGATAATAAGAAATCAGACGTTGTAGATGCTAAATGATGAGACGGACAAAAATTGTTAGCAGTTACTCAAGACATTAAAACATTAGAAGGGCAAAATAATATTGATTTAAACGCTATAAGTTGAGCCGTGATTATGCCGACAAAAGGCACTGCCATATCTGTGGAAAGTTGCAAGATCCAAAATTTCACTGAAAACGATCTGGAAAAAAACCTTAGAAAAGCCATCGGCTGAAATGAAGATGTATGAAGATATGTATGATATGGGCGAAAAGAAATCAAAAAAGGAGGATGACTAAACTTATGATACGGTATACTCAGACTAATATACCCTAGCAACAATAAGTGTTATGGACTAAATACTGATGCTAAGATATTGTGTAATAATAAATATGCGGTAGATAGTTTTGATGTAAAATATTTAAAACAGGTATTTGAAAAATTGGATAAAAATTGAAAAGCTTATGATATTTTGAGTTGAGCGCTGAAAGCGTTCGCAGATAAATGATATAAAGAATGATCATCATATAACCCCCAAGAATTTAGGGACTATATAGTTTCTTTGAGACAATATTATCAAAATCATAGCGTTAAAGCAGAATTTGGCAAAATAAATATCCCCTATAGATATCTTACTCCATTTAATGTGGTCTACAACTGGTCGCTTCAGAATTTAAGTAGTTATTATACCGATATATGATTCGTGCGGATGATAATGTTTATATCTATAATACTCGCTCTAATATATTGATTTATAAAAAATGAAAAGAATTTAATTAGTCTGTCTGCCATAGCTATTATTTGACGATGAATATGGTGGCTAATATGAGGATGAATAGTTTGGTATGGAATATGACTTATAATGTGGAGCACTATGGTGTTTGCTATATTTATAAGAAGATTATTTGAATACTCCAAAAACGAATGAGAGAGGAATATTTTATGGGTTGTTATAGTGATGCTTTGATTGTGGGTATTTGTTCAATTTTTGTTTAACTTTATAAGGATATCTTCACAGTGAGCATGATGACCGTTTTTGTGGTATAGAATGAATGTAGGTAAAGTATATGAATTTAATGAATGACTACAATGAAGTGAAGTTTTGAAGTACTGATATTGATGGAAAGATGTTTTTGATTTACAATTTCCTCATTATAACAAATTTATTGATCTTGTAGAGAATAGACCAAATAGTGATTGAGTTCTGATAGCATGAACTTACATTCAGTATTTCTTAAAAAATCAGCATAACTTAAAATTGGATTGAATGCTAGATCGATTCTGGGGGAAAACTTCTGATGGTGATATATGCAAATCATACCAAAGACTAAAGCAGGATGAGATTAAATATTTTGTTATAGATCCAAACATATGAACAGTCGTAATGTGAGAATGAAATGAATCTTTGTTCAACAGGTTTTTCGCAAAAAGGAATCCTGTTGATGGTACCATACAGGATCATTGAGCACTTAGTATGATGACAAAGATGGTCCAGGATGGTTATATGAAATTATATACAACAAATAATATATGAGCAAAATATGCTTATACCCTAGATGATAGTGCCATTAAGCAAACTTTCGGCGAGATGACTGCGGATCAAATGATATTCTTGAGAACCAAATTAGCAGTTGCCAGATTCTTCCCTGATGCCAATCAACTGATACAGTTTATAGCAGATACCTTTTCTCAAAGAGTGATAAACTGAGAAGCTATATGAGATATTTCGGATATTATGTGAAAAAATATTGATGAAATTAAGATACTACCAGTGGCTCAAGCTTATATAGAAAAACAAGGTACCCCTGAAGAAATGCAGACTAAGATAAAGGAATTGACACAAGACGAAAGAAGCGTTTTAGGGCAATATTTGTGACTTTATAATATATTACAAGCTGGCAATCAAGAACAATACTGACAGATAATAAATAATCTTTTGTGACAGAGCCTATGATGATGAAGTCAGCTTATAGTATTCCAACTAGCCGATTAATAATAAATCTAACCATAAAGAGTCTACAAGGCTGCCTAGCTTTGTGGGCTTTTTTTAAAACAACGAATTTTGTGTGGGGGTACATAGTTTCTTTTTTAGATCATCCAGTTGTTTATCAAAAGAAGAAAAATTGTATTCATTAACAAGCGTGTTTTTGTACCTTTCAAAATCCAAGAATAATTTAAAATCTGAAATTGGTTTTGCTTTTATATCCTGGATATCGTGTAATTCTATTAATCCTCTACTATGATAAGCCTCTTGTTTGGAAGCAATCAGTTTATCTTTTATATCTCAAGAGATTTCATCTATATGCTCATAAATATTATCTATTGTTTGATATTTTTTTATAAGATCAAGTGCCTTTTTGGGTCAAATTCATCAAACTCATTTTATATTATCGGCACTATCTCCAGTTAAAGCTAAGTAGTCAAGGATGTATTGAGGCTGGAATGTGAACTCTTGTAAGAATGATTTTGTATCCGTTCTGATTCATTTCATGGGGTCCACACAGAAAACATTGCTACCCAAGAGTTGTTTGAGGTCTTTGTCTGAAGAATATATATCTATTACTAGGTTAGGGTCGCTTTTGAAATTATTGGCTAATGTCGCTATGATATCATCAGCTTCATATCAATTAACCATTAAGTTTGGTATAGAAAGTTGGCTTACTATCGATTGTGTCAGTGGTATCTGGTTTTTGAAGTCATCGTCCATTTTTTTACGGTTGGCTTTGTATTCTTCATAGGCTTCATGTCTTAGCGTTTTTACTGGCGAGTCCCAGCAAATTACTAGATAATCTGGATCCTCGTGGAATATCTTTAATAACATACGAAAAAATCAGTAAACAACGTTTATATTGTGTCCATCTTTGTCGGTTAATTGAGGGAAAGCATAATAGGCTCTATAAAGGAATCACGATCAATCTATTATAAGAAGCTTCATTTTTTTATTTAAAATTAAATATTGAATGTGTATGGTGTTTTGCTTATAAGATTTAAAGTAAAAGATTCAAGATTAAAGATTGTTATCGGTTTTTATATTAATTCTTCAGAAGTATGCTTATAAAATCACCCGAGGAGATGTTAAGTTTTTGAGAATGATTGGCGCTGAAGTCAAAGATTTTGTTATTGAAGTGAGATTTAGGGGCTGGTAAAACTTTACTAACAAAAGGATTTGCTAAATGATTGGGAATTAATGCAGACATTGTACAAAGCCCTACCTATGCCTATATAAATATTTATGAGAACAAGCTATTACACATTGATATGTATAGAATAGAAAAATATGAGGACCTGGTAGAGAAAGGGATCCTTGATCAGATTGATCAGTTTGATTATGTAGTTGTTGAATGGCCAAAATTTATTGAAAGACTCTGACTAGAAGGGCATTTGGAAATAAACATTATAAAAAAATCTGAGACTGAAAGAGAAATGGTAATCGAGAGTATATAGAAGGATTATAAAAAATCACAAGGATTAATATCCAACTAAAGAAGATAGGATGTCTTTGTTATATTGAAATGTTATATTCCTTTAATGTTTTCTGGAATAATCTAATGTGGTAGTTAGACAGATTTTGTTTGCACTGATTTTCGTCATCTCTTACGAGTTTAAGTATAATTAAGAAATCATCGAATCTATCTATGATATCATCTAATTCATCTTTAGTTAGATTAGATTTTTCTAACTTATCCATTACTACTATTGCGAACGAGTTTACTATTTTTCTTATATCACTTCTTCCGAAATTTGGCATATTAAGACTGATATCTTGACCATTTATTTGGATAGTAATGGCTGTTATTTCTATATCCTCCTTACATGAGTTAAATTTATCTATCTCTTGCTTTATTATGTTTGATATTGTAGCTATACCTCAAGTAGATCAAGTGGAGACGCTACCCGTCATGTTATTACCGCTATTTACATAACCAGTTATGTTCCGTGATGTAAAAGATACTTTCCCTCATGTAGTGAAGAAAATTTTACCTCATACGGCCAGCACATTATTTACAGGATCGATTAATTTAAAAATAAAATTATAAATCTGGTTTTGATTTAATCAAGTAATGTTTATTGAACCAGTGTACATGTAAGTCAAATTAGATAATGTTATTCATGTCTGAGTTCACGATAATGTATATGTAAGTTCATATTTGGTTAATTCCTTTCAGCTCCATAAAACGTCGAATCCTGTGTAAGTTCATGTAAGTAGGATGTAACTTAATGCCGGCGATGTTTTATCGAAAATTACTTGCGATGTAAGATATTTTGATCAGGTATTATTTGCGAAATCAGCGAAAGAAATATTACTATAAACAGCATCTCATGTGTTTTGACTTGAGAGAACAATAGAATACTTGTAGTTTAATCAAGATCTACTTACAAATAAAGCCTCCCTTCAAAGTATATTAACTATGACTCCAGTGAGATCTTCTGTGGAAGTGAAATTTATATTTATAGTTCAGCTTAGTCCAATATATCATAAATTATAGTTTCATGTGAATTCCATAGCCACTCATGTGACTGCTGGCAACTGATTGTCTATCGTAAAAACATTTCAAGTGTAAACAATGTTTTGATTTTGATCTAGAAATTTAATTTTGTAACCAGTATAGTGTTTTGAATTTAATCAAGTATATTGTCATGTATATATAATATTTCAACTATCTGATAAAATATTGTAAAATCACGAATATAATTGAGATGAATTGAACTGGAACCGAGTATTTAGAGATGAAGAAGTTCAAACCTTTATCCACTGGCTGTTGTGGTCTCGGAGATATATATCGAAATTTTTTCAAGAACAATCTGTTCAAATATATGTCCGAGAAAAAGTTATAGTTCATTTTAATTTACTTCAACTTAAAGGATTTATAAAATTAAAATCTGAATTACTACAAATGGGTGTCTGATCCTGAGATTCCTGTGTAAATCATCATGTGGTTTCTGAGCCAGTTTGATTGTTTCAGGTTAAGTTTCATCATGTTTGGATATTTCAGGTGTCCACATTTCAACTTTGATTTTCTCAACTGCTTGTTGTTCAACCTTGATTTTCTCAACTGCTTGTTGTTCAACCTTGATTTTCTCAACTGCTTGTTGTTCAACTTTGATTTTCTCAACTGCTTGTTGTTCAACCTTGATTTTCTCAACTGCTTGTTGTTCAACTTTGATTTTCTCAACTGCCTGTTGTTCAACTTTGATTTTCTCAACTGCTTGTTGTTCAACCTTGATT
>CAJAPL010000132.1 GCA_903943625.1 uncultured bacterium | reverse complement strand
GAAACCATAATAACCCGATGGAGATTGAACCGCATGCTTCGCGCCTTCGGTGAGTTGGAAGGCCATCGGCCAGTTATCAAACATCATATCCACGACATTGGTCATGCCGCAGAGATGGAATTACAGGCAGTCGAAAAGGAGGTTTGAGAAGAACTATGAGACGTAATGAAGCAGGAAAGAAAAACACAGTGAAGAGTAGAAAAGACACAGAAAGACGTAAAGACAACCAAAAGAAAAGTAGAAAAAATAGAAGAAATTATAGAAGATGAGATGAGTGGAAGGAAACCTCGATGGAAAGTACGAAAGAAAAAATAACCTAGTCTTTAGCCAATAGCTATCAGACTTTAGCAGGATAAATATCCAAAACAAATATATTGAAAAATAATAACTAAAGACTAAAGTCCAAAGACTAAAGACGTTTTTTAGTTATTAGTTGTTAATATGATTTTATGAATAGATCCCTGAGTTAGAAAATTATGATACGCTATTATCAAGCCCAATCTTGAAATACTAGATGCGGGGATACTTTTGCAAGATCAAAAATCTCCCACAAGAGAAGATCAGTTTAAAAGGATTAATGAGATTTATGAATATTTTGAAAAACTAATAAAACAATATAAGATCAAGGTGGTAAGCATAGAAAAACTTTTCTTTACAAAATTTAATCAATCAAATGCTGAATTTGTCTATGGTGTCAGGGGAGCGCTGATAATGCTTTTTGTAAAAAATAAAATTGCAGTAAAAGAATTTACGCCCATCCAACTCAAAAAAGCTATTACTGGAAACGGGAGAGCCGATAAAATATTTGTCCAAAAATTTATTATGAAATTATACTGACTCAAAGACATGCCCAAATACAACGATACTGCGGATGCTTTGGGATTGGCCTATATGATAAAAGGCCATAAATAAATCGCTATTGACATATAGTAGTAAATATATATAGTAATAAGACAAAAAACCGAGAAAGAAAATAAGACCATGAAAACAAAAATTTTTTTAATCGCAGCATTATCAATATTTTGTATCTTCTTCTCCAGCTGTGGGGGCAAGAAAGAAAAGGAAGCACAGATTATTTCAGTTGTAGTAAGCGATACCAATGGTGTCCTTACCTACGATTGGAGCAAGGCAAAAACAGTGGGCAATACGACCATTATTCCCACAGGGATTTCAATTAAAGAGATGAAAAGTATGGATGGTGAGATTCTCTCGGAAAGATTGCTTTCCAGGGAGCAAAGGATAACCGCAGACTTTGAAAAACAATTTAATCTGCAGGTACTCTCATCTCACTCATACGGCGTAATTGACTCCACAGGAAAGGTTCTCCCGCAAGTCTATTTATACTTGCACCATGAGGCCGCACCATTGATCTCCAACCAGACCATTCAAAGAGCCGAAGGACTGGTCGACAAGGCAGTCGATAAAGTAAAGGAGGTATGGGATGGAATCAAAAAGTAATTTACGATCTCTTCTATTTACAAAACCACTCCCTTGTTTTAAGGGGGTGCGTTTTTGTTATTGTAAAAATTCAGTTATTCAAGCCAATATTTCGCATCAACCATCTGTAACTACAACAGTATATTCCCGTTGTGCTCATAGATCTCAGTCTTTTGTATATAGGTTCCGTCAGTTGTCTCATTCTACAAAATCATCTGAGGTGATGGCGGTTATAGGCTCAAGAGCGACTACCATTCAAGTTTGAAAATTAGTTTTAGTTGTATCTGGATGTGGCCGATTGTAAACATATGGCTTTTCATGGACATTCCCACCTACTCAATGTCAGGTAAGTTT
>CAJAPL010000131.1 GCA_903943625.1 uncultured bacterium | reverse complement strand
TTTCAGCCTTTTGTATAAATTTTTCAGGTTCATCAACATCTATCACAAACTGATTGGGTTTGCATAACTCCAAATGGGGTTCTCATCTGTTTTACTGTTTTTCATTTTCACTTGCAGACATCACATTGTTTGGCTTCTACTCATTGAGCTTGCACATATCTGTAGTATGCTATCTTTTTTTCAACTCCCAAAAATCACTCTTCAAAACTGATATTTATACTGTCTTTTATATCATCTCACCTGCTAGGTCTAGATTGTGCTCAGCCTCAAAATCCTCATCAGAAAATATTTCACATCAAATCTCAAAAATCTACATTCCCAAAATCAAATCATCAACCACCACCTCATCAGAAATCAAATCCTCATCCTCATCCGCCATCTCAGAATCATCAAAATCCTCATTTTTTAAATGAATCATATTGTTGTTTTTTATTTGCATCTCAGATTACTTGATAGGCTTCATTCATTTTTTGAAATTCTTCTTTACTTCATCATTTATCGGGATGATGCTTTACGGCCTGTTTTTTAAATGCCTTTTTAATCTCTTCGGGACTAGCGTCTTCTGATACTCATAATATTTTGTAGTAATCTTTATTGGGATCAAAATCCATTTTAGTAATTATAATTTAAAATATTTCCCTCTTTGTCATTCCGGTCTGATTGACGAAGTCTGCAACCGGAATCTTAAATGTTAAATTAGTAGATTCCGGCTGCAAAACTTGACGCCGGAATGACTAGCGATATGGTGTTAGCACTAGATAGCTTACAGTGATATTATAAAGAAAATAAATCTGATTGCAAATTTTATTTCTTAACCATGTGTGATTAAATTTGACAGAAGTCAGTATTTAATTTATAATCTAGTATGCTTTATCGACAACCAAATAAATGACAAAAAAAGAATATCTTCGCAAGCTATTATCCACGATATGAACAGATATTTTTCCTATAGCTCCTGATATTATATCTCTAATAGAAAATGATCAGGCGAGCGATGCGATGATAGATTCGCTATATCTACTTTTCCACAATGCTATAAAAAATACAGATAACACACTGGATAAACAGAAACTAGAAAAATGATTAAAATTTCTTGATAAATTAAAATCACTTGAAGAAGAGCAGGATATAACAGACCAAAAAGACATTAATAATTTAGATGAGATACTAAAAAATATTTAAATATTTAATAACGCCAAAATGTGAGCAGAGGGACCAAAACAAGAACAAATAAAACTCAGCGATGTTGTGTCAGATGCGAAAGTAGACTGAACTGAAATAAAAAACATTAACGAGTTTCTAAAAAACGAAACCAACAAAAAAGCCTTCAAAGAACAATTGGCACAGAGTGATGATGTTTTAAAATTTTGAAATTCGATATTAAATAGATTCAAAAACAATACCGATATTATATCAATAGAATCAGAAACAAAAAAAAGTTTTGCAAGCATCCTAGGCTTTTTGATAGAGCCGACAAATGCATTCAAATTAGATGTCTCAACTAAACAAGATTTAAATTTTTTGAGAGATTGCCTCAATAATCCTGTTTTCCGAGCAAAATCAGAGATATCAAAGAATCCCGATTTCCTTGAGAAAACGCTACTACCATTATTAGATAACCCAGATACAGACCCCATAGCTGTCAAGGCAGTAGAAAGATCCTTATACAAACCAATAAGGCATATTAGAGAAGAAAAAATAATAAATAATATTGATAATAAGCAGTGATACTTCCAAAACATAATCAATGCTCTCATAGAAAAACAATACCCAAGAGAGCTTTCTGACAAAAATTTTATTCAAACCATGAAAGATA
Source organism: uncultured bacterium (assembly GCA_903943625.1). Lineage (GTDB taxonomy): Bacteria > Patescibacteriota > Gracilibacteria > Absconditabacterales > Absconditicoccaceae > UBA6263. The sequence goes on along the minus strand of CAJAPL010000131.1, from coordinate 2,313 downwards.
GTTTCGTTAAATGATTGGAGGCGGCCGATTTACAGAAAATGAAAGAAGAAATAAAAAATGATCTAGCGTACAATGAGACTGAAAACTTTGGTAAAATTAAGAATATTTATAATGAAAGGTTTGCTGCAATACCTTTAAGTGCATTAAAAAAAATCTGAAACAGAATAGAGAATCTCGAAACTGAATACAAAAAATGAATCATAAAAGAAAAAATGAATGGAGTGGTGAATACTGAATTAGAAAGATTTTTGTCTGATCCGGAAGATATCAAAAGTATGCAGGAAGACTTTATAAAATACGCACAGAAAAAAATAGATAAGTATGAATTAAGTGACGTAAGGTACAACTATAAAAATATCAATGATGAGAAAAAATTTTGATATGAATTTAGAAAAGAAATCTGAGAGCATCTCACAGAAGAGATATGAGATTTGAATAGAGATTATATCAAGGAAGAATTGAAATTACACGATGGGAAAGAGGAGTTTAAAAAGACATTTGAAGATATGCTCAAAAAAACTTCAGCCAAGGATATCAATAATCTAGCGTATGTGCTAGCAAAATACCCAGACAAAAAATCTAATATAATTTCAGATATATTAGCCAAGATAGAAAAGAAAGGTCCCCAAAATTGTAAAATATTTTCAAATGTAAAATTTCTAAACCATACAGATATCGCTAAGATAGATACATTCAAATCGGATCTTCAAAAACCAGAAAGATCCTACAATTACAAGACTCTTTTAAAAGAAGAAAATAGTGAAGCCTTCGATGAAGCGAGCGCACTTTCAGTCTTATCGGAAGCTGTCAAGAACCCATCACTATCACAGATAAAAATAAGTGTCCCAGCATGAAACGATTATATCTACTCCAGTCTCCAAAACATAATAAACCAAATATCCCAAGGCGATGAATCGATATTAGCAAAATTTGATATTAAAGAAATTCAATGACTACAGAACATAAAAATCAATACTATAGAAAACAAAGAGGTCTTTGGGTCTGTAAATGCAGATTTAAAATACTTAAGTTATAACGACACATGAAGTGATGAGGCTATAATGAAGCTTTTTACTTCTGATGAAGCAGTGAGACAGTTAATAAACAGTCCTGCGTACCAAATTACATGATGAGAAATAACATGATTTGCTAGTAGGAATAAAACAAACTATAAACAAAAGTTTTTTTCAGACTCAGATGCGAGGGAGTGATTTACTATAAATAGTGAATGGATTGGAAAGGAGGCTCCTAATGCCCCCGAAAATACAAAAAATGCAGGCCTAGCATTTGATAGGGCATATACTCTTTTGGATTATTTTTTAAGAAAAAAAGAAGTTGGATCTTTAGATAAAAACTGAAAGACACCGGAATTTAAAATAAAGTATGGCGTGGACTGACCAACAAGAGATTTGGCAATAAAAGAACTTATAAATATTAGATGAGAAATTTCAAAAGAGGACCTTGATGCTGAACTTAATTCGGTTTTTGAGTTTTATCAAAATGCAAGTATTAAAATTGATTTTGTCCAAAGATGAGAAATTTCAAAAGACATCGATATAGATCTGGATAAAAAACAATTAGCCCAATGATTGGATCTCACAATATCTTGAGATGTCCCTTCTAGCGGTGGTCGGAAGCCAGAACGGCCAAGATTTAAATGACCATCTTGATGAGGTCCTAGATTAAATCTAAATCCTGGACGTTTTAGGGTTTGTTCGAGATTTTAATTTATTTTCAGAACACAGCCACAGTATATTCTCCACACTGACCTACTCATATTTTTAAGATATTTTTATTCATCATATTGTCGTAGTGTGTCTTAGAGTTCTTTCGTCATATCCCATCGGGATAATAAATCACATCATGGATAGAATAAAAATCTTTTCATCGGTTTTCAAGCACATAAGATCATTTATATCAAGCTCTATTAGCTCTAGTCCTAGGATTAGTTTCTCATTTTCATATATGAGATTTTCTTTTTGTGTTATTCATTTCTTCGGCATAAGCTTGCGCAGCTTTAGTGAGATTATCGTCCAATACTAATTCATTCAGGCATTCTCATTTCCTTAATTTATTTATCTCTCATGTCATGTTCTCTCATATTATTTCCAATCAATTTTCATTAGTCTTTAGGATATTATCAATGCTTTCATTTATCATGCTATCACTATCTATATTATTCGAATCAGACTTTATTGGGGTATCTGCACGATGATAAGAAGTGTCTTGTCAAGCAACAGTTTGCAATAATTCTTTTTTAACGTTCTTCTTTATATTATCTTGTTTTTGTGAAAAAACAGGTTCTCAAGCAAT
>CAJAPL010000130.1 GCA_903943625.1 uncultured bacterium | reverse complement strand
TTTTGAGACTACGTGATTGGATATAAACAAGGATGAACCAATCCAGATATGAATTATAGAAATAGATTGTAATGGGAAAATCATAGACCAATTTGAATCTCTTATCAAACCCACAAAAGATGCAAGCGAACTAAAAAGTATTGTCTGATTTATTACTGGCTTGAGCTTACAGGATTTAGAACACTCGCCTAGTGTAGAGGATATTTTGCCTAAAATAGAAAAATTCTTTGGTCCCGATACAATCATTATATGACACAATGTCGCTTTTGATACATCTTTTTTGAATAAGTTTTTCCCTAATTTGAAATATCATAGTAGTATAGACACTCTAGGTCGAATGCAAAACTTTATCCATTATGCTCCCAGCTATGCATTGGATGTCTTGACCAAACATATTCAAGAAAATAAGGTATTTAATCAACTCAATTTAGATTGGAAATTCCTTTCAGAATGAGAAGAATCATTTCATGATGCTCTTTGTGATACGCAGAATTCACTATGATTTTTTATGTATACGATAAAATATTTGTATTTATTACAAAAAAAATATCCGATAATATGATATTTTCTGTCTAAGCATCAGATTTTTTCACAGATTTGCTGAGATATTAAAGATATATCTATGGATAATATCCAGCTTCCTAGTTTGGAAAGACTCAGCCCATCAAATACTTCATTTAAAACAAATGATAAGCTTATAAATGTTTTGGATCTCCAAAGTCTAGAAAGATATTATGTCGGAAATGTATGATTAAAAGAAATACTTGAATGATTATTATCAAATAAGAACCTGATTATTTCTTTTTCTAGTAAACCCAAAATGGATGTCGTAAAGAATATTCTCAATGATATGTGAATAAAAAATATATGATTTGCTAGAGAGGATCAGACCATAAACTATGATAATTTTGTTAAATTTTTAAATAAAAAAGAATTTGAAGATGGAGAAATTATGTTTATTTTGAAATATATTTCTCATTTGTATCAATGATATGGGGTACTGGATTTAAATAGTAAGTTTGATTATCAGGTTTATTATTTTCTAAAAGATACTAGGGATACAACTAGATACCCCATAATACTCACTACACATTGATGATTGTTTTCTATACTTGAAGACCAAAAAGAGGCCTATAATAGCTATGACATATGCTTTTTTGATATGGAATGGCGATATAAGAATTATAATTATTACCTATCTAGGACGTGTGATTTGTACTATATTTTAAATTTGATAGAGATGTTTATTTACAAATATAAACTCAATTATCAATTGTGATTGTGTGATGATAAAGCGATGATAGAACTTCAAAACTTTTGTAACTTTTTCCAAATATTTATAGGTGAAGTGTCCATAGAAACAAAGAAACTTTTTACTAACAATTCCAATACTAGCATACAGATCAATCCAATCGTGGATAACTTAGACTTTGTAAAGACCAATTCTTTGTTATCACAATTTCAGTATTACAAAGACTCTTTCCAGGCTTTGTTGTGAGATGATTTTCTGCAATTTTGGTCTGGGTTTGCCCATATGATAAATGTTTTTGGTGGTATAATGTATGTTTCCAAGAAAATGTATAATCAATGAGATTTCTATTTTGTGTATTGAGAAAGTAGTAAATTTACTAATTGGTCAGAATTTACTGATATTTTTGCTAGTTTTCATACAATATTTTTGTCTCACTATGATCAGACTTATAAAAAGGTAAAAGAAGCGGAGTTTTTTCCAAATATTTCTGCTGTTAGATTGGATACGGTAACTAAAATTTGAGACTTTTTGGATTTGGAAGATAGTAAAAATTACAATTCAGTATTTATCTTATCTACTCAGAAAGAGGAGTCCAAGTCTATTTTTGATATGTTTTTGGAGAAGTGACTGGATAAAGAAAATTTGATTTTGATTGAAAACATTACTTGATGATTTGGTAAAAATATATTTAAAGCAAAATATGATCAGAGAAAAATAATAGTAGGTTGATATAATTTCCTTATGTCTTGTTATTGAAACAAAGTTAAATTTGACAAATTAATCGTTTTTAATATAAGATGAGCTCAGGAAAAAAATATTTTAAATGATGTAAAATGGTATGCCTACCAAAATTATTCCCAAAATTAGTCTGGTGGACTTTATCAAACTAATTTGAGCTGTAATTATATTATATTTGGCGCTATCTTTCAAGATTACTCATGTTGGAGAGAATGTTTTGGATTTGTTTAAAAAAGATTATTTGAGCTGAGAAGATCATCAGATTTATTATGTAGAGAACCCAAATATACATGAAATAACCTCTAGACCTTGATATTCTCAGAGTGATTTTGATAATCTATGTGATGAAAATAAAAAAATATGTAAAAAAATAAACTTTAAGTCATCATATGACTCTCTACGTAAGACCTATTATCTTTCTGGGGCTGTTTATATTATTTGATGAATGGATGGATACATGGTTTTGGGTAGAAGTATTTTAAAGTCGTTTGATATTGTGAGTGTGCAAAAGGAGAAAAGCACTAAAAGAGCTCGGACAAAAGGAGATGATGTTTTTGTAAATACAAATACAATTAGCTATGATTGAGAATTTTTACAGTTGTTATGACATGAATTTGGCCATATAATAGATTTATATAGTATCAAGTGATTGAGCGCTAAAAAGAATAAATATTTTACAGAATTTGAAAAAAGTGTTTTTGCCATAGATGATCCATCTATTGAATTTTATGAAATTTCTCGGGATGGTGAAAAAATAAGGAGTTCCTGATCAAAACCTGAAGACTTTTGTAGTTGATATGGGATGTACGACCCATTTGAGGATTTTGCTGAATGTAATAATCTTTATCTCAATCATAATGCTATTTTTAAGTTATTTGCTAAGGCTAATCCTATATTAAAAAATAAATATAATTTTCTCGCAAGTATTTATGATTGAAACTATTTAAATAAGGATTCAAAAATGCTGGCTACCATTAAACAAAAAATAGCTTCATGGAGGCCTTGGGATACCACCAAAATCAGAAATTAAGTATTAATCGTCCTGGATTAATAATAATTAGTAGAAAAGTCAACTATTCCTAGTTTTGAACGGATAGTTTTTTTGTTTTACAGTAGATTTTAGGTATAATTATTATGTAAACTTTATTTGATCCAAAACTGTATGTTTACAATCTTTAAGAGAATATTTGTTTTTTTTGTGTTAATGTTTGCGATGCGGGCTATTTTTTGATGATTTTCATTTGCCCAAAATACATGAAACGTCCAGTGTGAAGACAATCCTACTGTATGTTCAGTACCGCCAAAGGAGTTTTGATACTATGTCGATTTCACCAAGGATATATTACAAGCGATGAATACTATACAGGGGAAATGAAAAGAGCTGTGAGACTATAATTATATAGGATGACTCTTTACAAATAAACTTTTATCAATCCCTGATGAAAACAAGGGTATTCTGGAAAAAATGGTAGTATGAATGGAAGAAAGTATGAGCAGAAAAATATCTACTGTATTGGAAGTTAGCAATATTTTATCTTCACTGGCATTTACTTCATATAAAGACTTAATCTGATTATCAATCCTTTTTCAAGCCAAACCGATTGTAAGAGAATGGAAAACATTATTGGATTTGGAAACCAATATCAATGAAATTACTTATGAATTGGCTTTATCTGCTATGGCAAATGAACAGATCTCTGATTCATCAAAATTTCAAAAAATCATAGATAAGTATACACAAGATAAACCATTGTTTGATAAATGATTTATCCCTGATAGTATAAAATACAAAGATATTACAAATATGTTGATAAGATTAAATGGAGCTATGAAGACTTTTGTGCCTTATGGTAGCGTAGGGCAGTTTGATGAATTTGGTAAGGAATGAGGAGATGGTATTTATCTAAGGTTTAATACTTGAACCATACTAGAAATGAAAGCTGCTTATTATTGTGCTAGGTGATTTAGTAAGTGTACTAGTTCATGGAAGGATTTTGTAAAAAACATAAAAAATATTTGATCTAGTTTTGTAAAATGATGAAGTGATGCAAAAAAGACAATTACAGAAGCCAACAAAAAACTTGCTGAATCTATAAAAGGAATAGCTCAGGCAAAAATCTTAAAAAAATCACCTTGAGAAGAATATCTTACTGATACTGAGATTGAACTTCTTAGGAGTGTTTACGGTATAGATACAAAAAAACTTCTCAAGCAAGAGTGAATATGATTAAGGGATCTGTTGCGTATGGGGAGTAAGGAATCATTGAGTGCAATCAAATTTAAATCATTGTGAGCTGGGAATAGTCTCTTGGATAAGCAAGCAAAAAATAACACAAGCAATGAAACAAAGGAATCAAATCAGAGTAAAATAGATAAGAAAAACGTTGAAGATTTATTGGACGCAAATGCAAAGAAGCTTAAGGGTAAAATAGAAGAGGACTCTGAAAATCTTATACTAGACCAAGACCTAAAAAACTCTTTTATGGATGCTATCAGTATTGTAAATAATCAACAACAAAATGATTTAGCTGTCTTGTGGTCAACAAACTCTGTTGATTATTTGGCTTATTATACAAGCATTGGTAATCGTATACGTGATGTGGTCGATATAATTTGAAGTAAGGATAAGGGTATAGTAAAAAATCTTGGTAATGTATGTGAGGTCCAGTGTTCAAATAAATGAATAGACTGATGTTATGCAAATTAGATTTAATTTGATTTATGATATGAAAAAGATTTTATTTAAGACATTATTATTAATTTTTGTGAGCGTATTTATGTGAACATCTTTTTTGTTTGCCCAGAAGATTAACAATATCACTACTGATATAGATGCTTATGCCAATGAAATAGCGACTAGTTTAGCAAAGGGGAATACTAAAAACCTTGATGTGACGACTATGAGAGGGGTGATATATAATTATTGCAGAGCTGTTCTAAATGCATCTGTTAAATGATTAAATCTGACTGGAGATAGCTACTATTCTGCCAAAGATTCAGTTTTCCTTTATATGATTTGTCATAATATAAGCAGTTCTTTTGATGATCTTTTTAACCCATCATTTAAAGATAAATGATATTTTACTAAAAGCTCTTTTACTGGATTGGGGATTGTAGATTATAGTCAAGATCCTGACGTTGATTATTGTAATCCCACATCAAGTCTAAAGTATTGTGATCTAACATATCATATCCCTAGAGTTTTCAATATGATAATAAACGATATTTTTTCAATACAACAATCGAGAATTTATGGACTAACTACGCCTAATCTTGACCAAAAAAGCATTGAGAGCCAGATTGATGATTATGCTAATAGTAAATTTAATGTGAAATTTTGTGATAATACAGAATGAAAATATCCCAAATTGT
>CAJAPL010000129.1 GCA_903943625.1 uncultured bacterium | reverse complement strand
TGAGTAGCTGTTGGACTTTCATCTATAGATTTGATAGACTTTCTACCAGCAACGCCCAAAGCAGTATTATATTTATTAGATCAATACAAACTTTGAAATTTAAATTGAAAGACTATTTCTATCCTATGACAAAGTAATTTAATAGGCAAACCATTAGCTCTTGAATGCATCAAAAAAGGAGCAACTGTTTTTTCTTTCAATGAAAACAGCGACATCAAACATATAAAAGAAATCACAAAAAAATCTGATTATATTATTTCATGTACTTGAAAAATCCACTTAATTGATTCCTCATTTATTGGTGATGACAATTCACAGATCATAGTAGATGTTGGTTATTGACATATCGATGGTAAGCCAGTTGGCGATGTAAATTTCGACGATATAAAAAACAAGGTCGGATATATTTCTCCTGTCCCTTGATGAGTATGACCGCTTACTGTGGCTTGTTTGTTTGATAATATTTTCGTATTGCAGTGCTATAAAGAAGTTTTGAAAAAATATAAACTATAATTTATTTCCCATATCCTCTCAAAAATTCATCTCGCTTCATATTTTTCTTTCCCTCGGGTTTCACTCTAATATCAATAACGGCTAGATTTAAATCATTTCATTGAATAAGAGATTTATTTTTATTTTCTCCAAATATTTTCTCATCCAATTTTAATTCCTCAATTATGACTCTTTTATCTTTCCATATAAAATAAATTTTCGGCCACAAATAAAATCCACGATATTTATTATAAATCTCTTCTAGACTATCTTTCCATGGATCTATAAGTCACGATTCCTTTCCTATCTTACCACAATGTGTTGCTTGGTCATTGTTTTGTTCTTCTTCCCCTAGCATATCCTTGGCGTATCTTCGCAATACATTATTTAAAAATTCTGGTCAAACTTCTTTCATCCTTTCTATTACATCCATACAAGTCCAATCAAAAGGGATTTTAAATTTCAATTTTTCTATCATATTTCATGTATCCATAGTAGCGTCCATTTTCATTATTGTAATTCAGGTTTCTTTTTCATTATTCAAAAATATTGATTGAATGGGTGAAGCCCCGCGATATTTTGGCAATAATGACCCATGAATATTGATTGGCGCTATCTTTGGTATATCCAAAATAATTTGTGGGATTATTTTCCCATAGGCAATCACAACTAGGAAATCTGGGTCTTTATTTTTTAACCGATTAGCAAATTCTCTTCCTTCATCAGACTTCTCGGGGTTTAATTTATTAGGTGTCTTTATATCAAAATCATCGATTTTCAATTTTTTACTTTCAGCTTTAATTATATTTTCACATACCGCCATTCATCTCCCTGCTGGTTTATCACATTGTGTCACTACGCCAACGATTTCAAATCTTTTATCTTTGCTCAATTCTTCAAGAAAAGGGACCCCTATAGGAGCCGACGAAAAAAACACAATCTTATAAAATTCTGGATCATAAATTTTATTCATCCCTCAAGTACAATGTAAAACCCTGTCTGATGTTAAGAATAATCACTTAGATATCCCATATCTCCTCAAAACTTTAATCCCATATTCACTACAGTGTGGCTCATGCATACAGATTCTTCACTTCAACCACAATGATGGGATTCATTTATCAGGAGATAATATATATTGATAAATTTTTATCAAGAATATAAAAAATTCTGAAATTAACTTATCTGTCTTTTGCAATATTATCATTCAGATTATAAACTATAAATCAGTACTTGTTTAAGTAATTACAATACTTTTTCAAACAGAAAAAAGCCCCGCTACTTCTGCGGGACCGATTAACAATGATTAGATATTTTATTTAGAAAGGAGATGTAATAGTTAATGTTCATGAATATATTCATATGGGTTGATTAGGGTTTGTAGTTACTGATAGTTCTACTGGCGATTGTACTTCAAGTCTACAAACTTCATGTTGTGCTCAATCTTTTCCAAATATTGTAGTAGCATTATCTAGTGACGTAAGATTGTTTGTGTAGGTTCATACAGAACATACTCAAGCAGTTTTATTGGATTGAGAACTTGTTATTTTTACATTAGAAGCTGGGATTGTCCAGTTAGCATTCAAGTTAGTATCTGTCATATTAATCACTGATGTAGATTGTATATCTACTGTCCATAGCGATAATCATTCCTTATCTTCACAAATCCAACCAGAACCATCAGGTGCGTCTGTTGTAAAATTACCAGTAAAGTTCAAAGCAGAATAACTAAATTCTTCTCGTTCAAGATCAATATCATCAACTATAGTACAATAAGATTCTCATGTCCTAATCTCAAAAGTAATATTTATACAATATCATCATGCTATACATGATTCTCATCATCAGTTTGGATCTACATAATTAATACTATCATTAGATTCACCGTCTATTGTTCAATTTCAATCTATAGAAAATTGTGCATAAACGGTCTTAGGTCAATAAGGACCAATCAACGTCCAAGATTTTGATATAGAATAAGTTTCTCGATCTGTCCATGGTCACTGTGCTCCAGTATTTGAAAATCTCATCTTGGATGCAGTTGGTGATGTAGACATACTAAGAGTCACGTCAGGAATAGTCGTAGAAGGATCATTGCCATTTATTACAAGAGTACTAGTTGTGTTCGATGAATCATTCACAACTATATAGTCAGTAAAATCTGGTCAGATATTTCACAATTTATCCACTCATCTGATATAACCACTCCTTAATCAGTTTCATGGACTAAGTATTCGTCATGTAATTATCCCCGGACATCCTGTGTAGAAATTACCATTAGGATTTGAGCTATTCCCTACATATATTCATGATAATCATACTCAGGCGTCTGAGGGACACTCTGTTATATATAAATTGACTATTCATGTATCTGTAGATTGGGAGTCGTTGTTGATGTTAAAAGCTCATCATAACGGTGCTGTTGCGTCATATATGTATGTTCATATAGATCATGTTGTTAGATTGTCTGTATTGTCCCATATCCTAAATCTGATATCAATATCTGCCGTGAAATTCAATCACGTCTTGTAACAATATCATACTGTATCTGTTCATTGATAATCTGCCGATAGCCATATGAGTCATGTTGTATATTCACAAGAGGATTGATTTAATCCCACTGCATCACTAACATCTCATATTATATTTATCGTTCATTTGTAGTAATCGATTCATCATCAATCATCTCAAGTCGTTCAACTTGATATATAAGCTTGACCTACTGTTGGTGATGTCCCATTGAGCAATACAATAAAGTCCCTAATTGCGCTCCAACTTCATGTATTATTAAATATATCATAAGAATACACTCTTCGGTAATATGTATCACTTATTAAATCTGTCAGAGTTGTTCCTGTATTTATCGTTCTTCCAGATAATATGACACTAGAGAAACCAATGTCGGTAGCTATTTGATAAAAATATCAACTCATCCCTATTCAAGCATCTGTAGAAGTGTTTCGTAAAAGATCGACCGTCCCAGTGTCGAAAGTAGTTCCACTTGTTGGAGAAACGAGAGTTACATTTGTCGGTGCTGTCGCATCATACAAATATGTTCAAGTTGATCATGCCGTTAAGTTGCCCGCTTTGTCTTGTATGCGAAATTTGATATTTACATTTGATTGTTGATTAAGTCATGTCTTGTAACAATATCATGCTGTTGCCGTTCCTTCATATGACGCAGAATATCGATTGTTTCAATTGATTGTATACGTACATGTTCATGTATCCAATCATAGATTATCACTAACATCTCATATAATGTCTATTGTTCACTTATAGTATAGATTTGGAGATTTGTATCATGTTGTTCAGCTTGATATATATGCTTGATCTACTGTAGGAGATGAGCCATCAAGTATAATTGTATCAGAATAATCTTCAGATTCATTCTTAAATGAATCCATGGTCCTCATATAAACAATCTTTTCTCAATCTCCGGGGGTCAAATCCCATGGTTTAACCGCATCACATCATGTCCATTCTCCATATGATCCAGTAGTATGACCATAAGATATTAACTCTCATCCTACTCACGCATCTATCGGACAATGAATATTAAGAGAGACTGCTTCTACGGTAGTGTATATATCGTCATTATTTATTGTAAACAATCATGATCAAGCATACTCAGAAAATTTAGCAACAAAAGCATCTGTGCTACCTATACTAGTCAAATTGACTAATCAAAAATTTGCTGTTCATTTAAAATATCATGCTATATAACTATTTCAAGAATTATCTACCGCTACTCAGTAAGACCTATCGTCATCATTTCCCCCTCATTTAACCGCTCGTAAAAATGCACCAGTAGAAGATAATTTTGTCATAAAGGTATCATTATAATTACTATTCCCAGTCAAAACAATTCATCACAGATCTACTACTCATCAGAAAGTACCCACAGCATAAATGTTTCATTCTATATCAGTCGCTATTCAACGAGCTTCATTAGAGTAACTAGTTATTCATGATGATTTGACGGTCCATATAAACGCACCAGTAGAAGATAATTTCGATATAAATCCTTCACGTGTGTTGGTGTTTGGGAATGTCGTAGGTCAGAAGCTTCCTGTTCAGTCTGCATCAAAACTTCAAACCATATAACTATTTCATTCTGCGTCTACGGACACTCAATACGCATAATCTTTAAACATACCGCCTCATTTACTTGCCCGTAAATATATTCAAGTTGAAGATAATTTTGCAATAAAAGGATCTCAAGATCCGCTGTCCAACAAGATTATAGATCAAAAGATTCATGTCAAACTAAATGATCCTGCTATATAACTATTTCATTCTGTATCTACAGCTATTGAGTTCATACTATATGTATGTCATCATTTAGTAGCTCGCAAATATTCTCACTCAGTAGACACTTTTGCAACAAAAGATCATCAGCCAGTCAATGTTATTGCCCCAAAAGATCATGTTCATATAAATGTTCCTGCTATATAGCTATTTCATCAACTATCTATGGATATTCATCCTTGAGCTCAGTCGCTATCCAATCCACCTCATTTAACCACTCGTACGTATTCTCCACTTGGAGATATTTTTGCAACGAAAGAGTCGCTCTTTCCACTACCAACCAATGTAATCGGTCAGAATATTCATGTTCAATAAAAACTTCATGCTACATAAACATTTCAATCATTATCTGCTTTTACTCAATAAGCATAATCTCCAAAGCTAGCTTCTGCGCTTCATCATTTGAGTGCCCATAAATATTCTCCCTCAGGAGATATTTTTGTAACGAATATATCATATCAGCCGTTGCTA